>NZ_JAQMTM010000046.1:0-6262 GCF_028331085.1 Anabaena sp. CS-542/02 | reverse complement strand
TGGACAAGGGAGGAAAACCGTACAAATAATGTACCATTGGTAACAAAAACTGACGCTAAACAGACCATTTTTTGTAGAAAATCTTCCTTGTCTACTTTTCCTCCTTGTCTTCGGTGGTCCTGCCTTCACAGTTAATATTAAAAACCTACCCCTGTGAGAGGGGGGAGCGTCGGTTAAAAACCGACTGGTTTGGCTGGGTGTACCCAACACCAGAGGCGATAGCGCTAGCGCTGCTGCAAGCAGATCGCGCTCCCACTGCTGCAAGCAGATCGCCCTATTTCCTACCAAACCCGGGGGTGAAAACTGGTGGGTGTATCCAGTTCAAACACCTCATCCTGAATCCGAGCTACATACAATCCTGCTTGCAATGCCTTTTCTCGCACTTGGACAGACATATCCACCGCCGCCAGGATTCCATATACTTGTTTATTCTGATGTTCAGGAAAAAAATGGCGGAACCTGGAGAGCAGGTTCACTAACTGAGTAATGGATTCTTCCCTGGCGTGGCTTTTGACTTCCACAACTATCGCCCTGTTGACTTCCCCATTAGTATATGCCAGCACGTCTATTTCTAAGTGTTCTCCACCTTTGCTCACCCTCACACTGGGGCTAATAATTTCCATACCAAATTGTTGGCGCAAGATGGTTTCCATGGAAGGGAGAGCTAACCCTTCGGTAAAACTGCCAAATTTAGCCCCTAACCCGCCAATCTGTTTACCTAATTCTCTGATTTGCCGAGCATTTTCTTTTTGCAGGCGATCGGTTTCTTGGAATTTGAGATTGGTTTCTTGGAATTTGCGATCGGTTTCTTGGAATTTGAGATCGGTTTGTTTTTGGGCTTGGAGTAATTCTCCTAATAATTGCCAGACTTCATCGGCAGTGGTAGCCATGGGCTTTACTGGTAATTTTATGAAATATATATATTTTTTTTCTTATTCTACAGCGATTTTTAGACCCTAGGATTAAACCTATTCACCAGTCCCCATTGCCAAAAGCGATCGCGCCCCTACTCAATACGAAGGAAAGGTGAGTGAGTTAGCCTTGGCCTGTAGCTAATACCAAAGGCGATCGCGCTGCTGCAAGTTATCCGCACGGGGGGGAGCCAGTGAGGGGAGCCGGGGAATGAATTAAGCGTCTCAAAGCTGAAGTCGGTTAAAAACCGACTGGTGTGGGTGTACCCAATACGGGAGGCGATCGCCCTAATACCCAATG
This sequence comes from Anabaena sp. CS-542/02, assembly GCF_028331085.1. Classification (NCBI taxonomy): domain Bacteria; kingdom Bacillati; phylum Cyanobacteriota; class Cyanophyceae; order Nostocales; family Nostocaceae; genus Anabaena; species Anabaena sp. CS-542/02. The sequence continues at coordinate 5,050 of NZ_JAQMTM010000046.1, read as the reverse complement.
AATCTCATATTTCCCATCACCTAGACAATTTAGCCGGTTTCAACCGGCTTGAGCTTTCAGACAGGGGTTTTAACCCCTGGCTCCTGCTGCAAGGCGATCGCCCTAATTTGTACGGTTTTCCTCCCTTGTCCACTGTCCTTCCTTGTCCCCCAAGTCTTGCCCTGACGACAATGTAAAATACCTACCCTTGTGAGCTAACCCCTGCATCCCTATATAGTTCTATATACCGCTGTGCCTGCAATTCTAAGGGATATTCCGTAACCGCTATTTCTCGACAATTCCTACTCATTTTCTCCCGTAGTGCTTCATCTGTTAATAGGGTAACAATCCCATTACAGAAATCTGCTGTATCTTCCGGTGCTGCTAAATAACCAGTTACCTGATGACGCACTAAATCCGGTACACCCCCTATTTTAAAAGACACCATCGGCGTACCACAAGCCATACTTTCTTGTAATACTAAGGGTAAGTTATCGGCACGGGTGGGAAAAATAAACAAATCAGCGGCAGAAAAAGCCACGGATTTGAGGCGATCGCTGCTGATGTATCCTAAACTCAGGGTAGGTATTCCCAACTGGGATGTCATGGTTTCCCCCCCACTGCCAAAAGTCAAGAGTACAGTTTCTGCTTTCAGGCTTGGGGGTAATTCTTGCAGAGCTTGAAAAAGTAAATCCCCACCCTTGCGGCTATCTTTGAGACTATCAGCAGCGAACAGCAGCACCTTTTTATTCTGGGGAATCCCTAATACAGTTTTACATAACTGTGGGTCTAGGGGTTGATAGGCCGTGGTATCAATACCATAGGGGATGTGATGAATGGGGAAGCGGTTGAGCATACTGGCTTGGGTTTGCTCAGTTAACCAACGACTGGGAGTGACGATGGTTAAATTAGATTGACTGTAAACCCAGTTTTTCAATTTCCACTCTAGGCGGGTATTATCCAGTTTAATGGCTGGGTAGGTGTGCGGGTAAGGACATTGACCACAGCCAATCTTCCATCTGTCGCAATCATAGCTATAGGCACAATGTCCGGTAAAGCTCCACATATCATGGAGGGTGAAAATAGCTGGTTTAGATGCTGTGAGTTTTGATATTGCTAGGTAGTTGAAATAACCCGTATGCAAGTTATGAAAGTTAAGAATATCTGCATCTTGATAGAATGGGTGTTGGGGGATATCAAAGCTACTGAACAGGTGAACATAGTTCAACCCCAAACGCCAAGTAAAACGAGATAGTTGGTTTTCAAGGCGGTATTTACGGACACTCTCTACACGCGGATCATCGGTTTTAATAAAACCCACCAGCAGTTTAGAATCAATACCCTGGGTTAATAATCCTTGATGGAGGCGGTAGCCCGCTATACCAGCACCTCCACCAATATCCGATTGATTGATCTGGAGAATTTTCATATCATCCTGTCTGGTTTAACCGCTTCCATATACAGTGAATCAGGTTTATAAATAGAACCATCAGTTTCAGTATCTAAATTAAAACTAGTCCAGTTAGTGATGTAACTTTCATCAGCGGTTCTGGGAATAATTTTTTCTAACCCACAATTTCCCAAGAGTACAGATAAAGAATAATGATCATACATCCACTGGTGAATTTCCCCCCCTTGACGGAACCGACCAATGTTTAAGGCGGCTTTATCTGCTGGTTTGAGAATTAGCTTGAGAATTGCTTGATACCGATAATCAGAATATCTCAAGAAGCGATAAATATGCTTGAGGATGTTTTTAAAATTACTATCGGGTACAGGTTGGGTGGCGGTAGTTGCTTTTTGAGCAGCCAAGATGATATTCTTAACTTCTACCCCACAGCGCTTAATCACAAACTCCTGGTTAGAAAGATTCGACCTGGAAAGAAAAATCATCATTTCCCCTCCTGACTGATTTCTCACTGTTTGGTCATACATTTCTAACAGCATCCACTCATAATTATCAGCCCATTCTGATAATCCATGATTTACCTGCTCTAGGGAGTGTAAATACATCCTCGCTATTTCTTCCAGGTCTGGGACTACTACCCTCAAAATTCCCTGGGGACGCAGTACACGATAACATTCTGTGATCAAAGATTCTGCTTCAGTTTTGGTTAAATGCTCCAAAACATGAGAATGATAGACTACATCGAATGATGCATCAGCAAAGGGAATACCATGTTTTAAATTATGGGCGATTACACCTTTACCTGTGGATGTAAAATTAATATTTGTCCAATCAGGGTGATAGCGGTTTCCACAACCCAGGTTAAGATATTTCATTTAGTTTATCTGGACTTTGATAGCTATTCTTCCGGTATAGTCAATGCGATTTAGTAATATTGGAATGTTATTTTCACGTATGTAATCATCAACAGCTTGCCGACATCCCTGCCAATGCCCATAATCATCAATAATGATTACACCACCGTTTACTAATCTGGGAAAAAGATAAACTAATTCATGTTTTGTGGATTCATACCAGTCTGTGTCTAATCGTAGTAAAGCAATTTTATTAGGTGCATGTAGTGGTATGCTATCCTCAACTTTACCTTTAATAAAATGCTTTTTTTCAGGACTATAGCCTGTTTTTATCATATTATTTTTTACCTCATCAAGTGTAGAATAACACCAGATAGGAGAAGTTAGTTTATCACTTTTATTTAAAAGAGTTTGGGCATCTAATCCAGATAAGTCCACATCATTTGATGTAGGTATTGACATACCCTCAAAGGTGTCAAATAAATACAAATTGCGAGAATTACATGAAAAATGATTTAGTGTGTAGGCAATAGCCATCATACTACCACCTTTCCAAACACCACACTCAACAAAATCGCCTTCAATGTTATTTTCAATGACATATTTTGTTGCATTAACCAAGGAGTTAATTCTTTCTATACCTGTCATCGTATATGGACTGACATAATCAATAATGGTTTTCGATAAATTGTCAAAGTCGGGGGGGAAGTTCCTGTCATTGATAAAGTTAGTATTTTTTGACTTTTTACGCACAATATCAAAACCACAAATTGAGAATAAAAATTTAATCAGGGATTTCATAAATTACCTACATGGCTTTTAAATTTTGGATCTGGTTATAGAGTTTATAATATCCTGCAATATCAAAAGGCACAAAAAATTTTAATTTTTGCTCTTATCATTATTAATAATTATTCTTTTACCTTCTATTATTTACGGAATTAAAACCGCTTTTTAACGTATTGCTTAATACTAGAAAGGCGTTGACGCAACTTACCATACATAGTATCACTATCTCTCATCCCCTGACCACCAAAGACATAATCAAAAGTATACATATCCGCCTCCCTGTGGCGAAGGACAAAAGGGGGATGATGTATCTCCCCTATATCTTGGGTGAGCATATTCGCCAACTTACTTTCTCCGAAAGAACCTATAAAGTGGATGTTCCCGAAGTCTTTTGAATCGCATTTCCCATAAACGTTGATATTGGATAGCAATCTCGGACGTCGCTACATATTTGGCTTCAGCAGCCATAATTATATTCTTCAGTTCATTAGGTGTTTTGAGAAACTGATTACCTAGAATTTCATCGACGAATTCTATTTGTTCTGAGATTAGTTGTTGTTTGGGAACTGCAAACAAATCTCTAAAAGTTTTAACTTGGTTAATTTTCTCTTCTAAACTTGTCACTTTCGTAGATACATAACTGGCTGGATCATTTGGTAGACAAACGTTTGAGTTATTGATTTTTCTCACGTTATTTGAATACATATCGTCTGCATCTAGGTGAAAATAAGAGCATCCTGACTTTATTGAATATAATATGGCAGTTCCATAATCGTTTGCACAAGAGTATTTATGTAAAGAACATAGATGATAAAATCTGAATAAAAATCCTGGGTCATATATATGACCCGCTGATACAATTTTCATTCCTCGTTTTTCAAAAGGTAAATGACGACCAAGATTAAAATCTTGCCAGTAAATACACACACTTATCGGCCGATATTCTTCCCCAAGGCAATCCAACTTGCTTGCCAATACTTCAAAAGAAGTATCATCAATGATATGATGGCTAGAATGACTTGGGAAAAAGATTGTCCCGCGTCTTTCAGAAAGAATTGAATCAGCTTTGATCAATTTCAGCAAGTAGAGAAATGGTGATGCAGAGGGTATAACCTTTTTATCAATTTTGCTATTTTTTAAGGCTTGAGAATATATTTGCGTTGATTGGTTAGAGTAACACCAAATTTCCGGTAGACTATTCTCCAGTTCGTATTTCCAGACATTGTCTTTTGGATTTACATATATTTGTGGTCCATGAGGTAAAACTGCTTTTAATGAGTACTGGAATGGTAAGTCAGCATAAAGCTTATAAATTAAGTCATTCCCATAATAAGCATTAGGGGGAAATATCTCACAGGTATTTAATAGTTTAGGAGGAGTATCAGAACATAATTGACTTAGATTTTGTTGTTCATTTAGCGTTTGTTCCAAATTAATCATTATTGCAATAAATCCTTAAGTAGATTACCGTGAGGAATTGTTTATATTAACAAAGCCATGAGTAATTATAAAAGTTTAAAACTATACATTATTTTACAATATTTCCCGATATAACACCCTAAAAGTATAACCTTTTTTTGAGGTGTTAACTTTTCCCCAGTCTGGATATGCTGAGTAATATACAGTCCTTCCTAAGAAATAACTAGCAGGTGTTTTCTGGTTGCTGGCTCTAATTATACACCTATTAATACACACAGTCAGGCGATCGCCCTAATTATACACCTATAAATATACACAGTTAGGCGATCGCCCTAATTATACACCTATAAATATACACAGTCAGGCGATCGCCCTAATTATACACCTATTAATATACACAGTTAGTCGATCGCTCTAATTATACACCCATCAATACACACAGTCAGGCGATCGCCTAACGTTGCAGACCAATCTGGCTTCTGATCCCAATCTTTCGGGTCAATCCCTAAATTAGGTAGGTGAGCCACCAGACACCTTGTTGGCGTTCCTGTTGTGCTTGCTGCTGGCCTAATTTAGTTTGTATGGGTGGTCTAGGCGATCG
>NZ_JAQMTM010000045.1:0-9721 GCF_028331085.1 Anabaena sp. CS-542/02 | reverse complement strand
GAATAGGGAATAGGGAATAGGGAATAGGGAATAGGGAATAGGGAATAGGGAATAGGGAATAGGGAATAGGGAATAGGGAATAGGGAATAGGGAATTGATGTGTACTTCATTAGCCTGAAAAAGGCTTTATCAAACATTCTCTAAGATGGGAAATTAGGGATGGAACATTGGTACATCATTACTACTGGTGGAACGCCGCGGTGATTGATGCGCCTAATATCCCCAACCGGCGGCATTTCTTGGGCTATTCAATGCTATGATGGGTAAGTTTGTTACCAAAATGTACTAATCCCAAAAAAACATATACCGCGTCAGGTGTTATCCGGAGGTTGAGACCAGGTCAGACAGGCTGTACCTGTTATTGCTGTTTAACCCCATAATACCCCGTTGTTAATACGGGCAAGTACTTCAATCGCACCCGTTGTTGGCGGTACGATATTAGGTATGGCAACCATTGAAATCTTGGGCGTTCCACACGCATACGAGCTCACGGCTCCTACTTCCTGTCCCCATGCTTTAGTCTTTATCCACGGTTGGCTCAATAGCCGTGGGTATTGGCAACCTGTCATTTCTCGCCTCTCAGTTGGCTTGCAATGCCTTTCTTATGATTTGCGAGGTTTTGGTGAATCTAAATCCCAGCCAGAACCAGATTTGACTCAAACACCAACTTCTGTAAACTTGACTTCTAACTCAATTGATGAGTCGAGTTTGTCCCTTGATTCCATTTATACGCCAGCTGTTTATGCTCAGGATTTAGCTGCCCTTCTAGAACAGATGAATATTACTAGTGCTTGGCTAATTGGGCATTCCTTGGGAGGCACAATCGCCCTGTGGGCTGCTGCTCAAATGCCTGAATGTGTTAAAGGAGTTATATGTATCAACGCCGGTGGTGGTATTTATCTCAAAGAGTCCTTTGAGCAGTTTCGTTCAGCAGGTCAAAGATTTTTGCAAGTCCGTCCGCGCTGGCTTTCTCATATCCCTTTAATTGATTTGTTATTTACTAGAGCAAGTGTCGCTCGTCCTTTAGACCGTTATTGGGCGCGTCAGCGTGTGGTAGATTTTGTCATGGCTGACCCAGAAGCCGCGCTAGGAGCATTACTAGACTTTACAACCGAGGAAGAAATTAACCGTTTACCTCAACTAGTGTCTCAGTTGCAGCAGCCAGTTTATTTCTTGGCTGGTACTGATGACAAAGTAATGGAACCCAAGTATGTTCGCCATTTAGCTAGTTTTCATCGGCTTTTTAAATATACTGGCGACAATGTGATTGAAATTCCCGATTGTGGTCACTTGGCAATGTTAGAACAGCCCGATGCAGTTGCTGATCATATTTGGTCAATAGTCAAACAATTTTCCATTGGACAATCCCACGGCTAGCAGCCCGTGGGATTTTTCCCATTGCTCGGCTACGCTATCTATCAACCAGACAAGTTACCAACTATACAAGTTCATCACCTGGGTGAGTGGTAACCTGGACTGAACACCTAAAGTCAAGGGTGATGTATGACCAAGGGATAGGTGATGAGACCCAGCGCTGGCAATCATAGCAGCGTTATCGGTGCAGTATTTCAGGGGTGGGAACAGGACACGCAGGTTATGCTCGCCGGCGGCTAACTGTAAGGTTTTTCTCAGGCTGCTGTTAGCTGCTACCCCTCCACCAACGGCAATGGTATTGAGATTATAGTCCAGGGCGCAGGCGATCGCTCTTTTGGTCAGCGATCGCGCCACGGTATCCTGAAAGCTAGCCGCTAAATCACTGACTGGTAATTGTTTTTCATCTTTCTCTAATTGCTGAACCAATCGCAGTACCGCCGTCTTTAACCCACTAAAACTGCTGTCATAGCGATGATATCCCCCACCTGGTAAAGAAACTTTACCTTCTGGGAAAGTAAAGGCGCGGGGATTTCCCGTTTGTGCTAATTTATCAATGAGAGGTCCACCAGGATAACCCAGTTGTAATAACCGTGCTACTTTATCAAAAGCTTCACCTGCGGCATCATCGCGAGTTTCACCCAGGGTTTCGTAAATACCACAATCCTTAACGTAAATCAAGCTTGTATGTCCACCAGAAACGAGTAAGCTAAGAAATGGGGGATCTAAACTGGGCTCACTCAAATAAGTTGCGTAAATGTGGCCTTCGAGGTGATGCACTCCCAAGAATGGCTTGTTATGTAACATTGCTAAAGTTTTAGCAGCAGTCAACCCTACCAAGAGTGCTCCTACAAGTCCAGGAGCACATGTGGCGGCAATGCCATCTACTTGATCCCAGTCTAGTTGGGCTTGCTCTAAAGCCTGTGCGATCGCCTCATTGATTGTTTCTAGATGTTGACGAGATGCCACCTCTGGTACTACCCCACCATATTGACTGTGAACTAGAATTTGGGAAGCTACCACACTGCTATAAACTTGACGATTGTTTACAATTGCCACGGCAGTTTCATCGCAGCTGGTTTCTATTGCTAAAACAGTTGCCATTGTCAGGTTATGTTAAGTAACGATTTGTTGGAGAAGCTTTAACTTTTATTTACTTAAACTTTACTCTGTTCCCGCCCAAGAGTATGATGACTTGCTAGTTATGCAAATAAACAACTGTACAAGCCGCTTCGTTTTGTACAATAACTTTTTGTTTTGTAATAAAAGGAAACAACTCATGAGACGATTGTTTGCTTTGATTTTAGCGATTTGTCTTTGGTCCAATTTTGCCCCTCCCGCCCAAGCGCTGGGGGCTAACCTGGTACCGTGTAAAGACTCTCCCGCATTTCAAGAGCTAGCAAAAAATGCCCGGAACACCACCGCAGATCCCGAATCAGGCAGAAAGCGCTTTGAGCGTTATTCTCAGGCACTCTGTGGACCTGAAGGTTACCCTCACTTGATTGTTGACGGTCGCCTTGATCGGGCTGGTGACTTCCTAATTCCCAGCATTCTCTTTTTGTATATTGCCGGTTGGATCGGCTGGGTAGGCCGTGCTTACCTCCAAGCCATCAAAAAGTTATCAGACACCGAAGCCAAAGAAATCCAAATTGATCTGGGTTTAGCACTACCCATTATCGGATCAGGCTTTGCTTGGCCCGCAGCAGCGATTAAAGAATTCCTATCGGGTGAGTTAACCGCTAAAGATTCAGAAATTACTGTTTCTCCCCGTTAATTATCCCTCACTCAATTCATCTCTTTTGGAGACTAAATTCATGGCAGACAAAGGCGAGCAATCCTCCTACTTCATCACTTTTCTTTCTACCGCTCCAGTAGCAGCTACCATCTGGCTAACCATTACCGCCGGAATTTTAATTGAATTTAACCGCTTTTTTCCTGACCTACTTTTCCACCCACTACCATAAGTAAAAAGTAGAGTTTCAGTCGTAATATTGTGTGGTGCAATTGCACCACACAATATTAGGCTCAGGCATCACCCGAATTAACAGGAATATTGACTAAGATCATCTGGCGATTATCTTAGCTGAAGAACAGCACATAAATTAATTTTTTTAAACTAAAGACCCAAAAAACATATTTACCCACAATTATTATTAATAATATAACAATGCCATCATTATGATTTAAAGGCGAATACACAATATGGCCCAAGCAGTAAATTCATCGAAAAATCGCCCCAGCGATCCCAGAAATAGCGAGGTAGTGTCTCCCGCAGGACGTGATCCTCAGCAAGGAAACCTCGAAACACCGATTAATTCTTCTCCCTTGGTGAAGTGGTTCATTAATAATTTACCCGCCTATCGTCAAGGTCTCAATCCTTCTAGACGTGGTCTAGAAGTGGGCATGGCTCATGGTTACTTGCTATTTGGACCTTTCGCTAAATTGGGTCCTCTACGTGATGCCTCTAATGCTAACTTAGCTGGATTACTGGGAGCTATTGGCTTGGTTGTGATTCTCACAGCCTGCCTATCTCTATATGCAAATACCAATCCTGCTAAGGCAATGGCCAGTGTCACTGTCCCCAACCCACCCGTAGATGCTTTCAACTCCAAAGAAAGCTGGAATAATTTTGCTAGTTCTTTCTTAATCGGTGGAATTGGCGGTGCAGTAGTCGCTTATTTCTTAACTAGCAACTTGGCACTTATTCAAGGTCTATTGGGTTAATTTGATTTTTTCATAATCAGGCATTGGGCATTGGTAATCGCTAATGATTAATTATGTTTTGCCATTACCCATGCCTGATGTCCCGTTTTTAGCAAAAATCATCCAGGAGGGTAATAACCCCAACGCTTCAATCAAATAACTTGACTTCTATGTCCTTAAGAGCATTTTCTAAATCGTCATTCAGAATTTGAACGTCAAACTCCCCTGCGGCTTGAATTTCTTCTTCAGCCCGGCGCAGACGAAGCGCGATCGCCTCCTCAGAATCTTGGCCTCGACCACGTATCCGATTCTCCAACTCCTTCAAAGAAGGCGGTAAAACAAAAATGCTCAGGGTGCTGGGGAAGGAAGCACGGATTTGTCTTGCGCCTTTAAGTTCAATTTCCAGTACCACCAATTTACCAGAGTGAACTTGGTTCAGCACAGCTTCGCGAGGAGTACCGTAATAATTACCGGCAAATTCTGCCCACTCCAAGAATTCACCTTGCGAAACTAATTGTTCAAACTTAGTGCGGCTAGTAAAGTAATAATTCTCACCGTTAATTTCTCCTAGACGGGGAGAACGAGTCGTCACGGATACAGAATAGTAAAGTTCCGGATGACGTTTTAAGAGCGCGTGCAGTAAAGTGCCTTTACCAACCCCACTTGGGCCAGTCAAAACAATTAGCCTGCCTAGAAAAGGGCTTTCTTTGGTTTTAGAACCAGTCTGGATAGGTAAAACTTGCTTCATCCGTTCAAACTCTGAATTAATTATTAACGGTCTCACCGCGCATTTGTGTGGAATGTACGTTGCTATTATTATTTTATGTCTAGTTAACTACACTGCTATTCCTAGAGCTACCCTCAGTAAGAATTAGTAACTATTTTTCCCAACCTGACTCACGAGAGCAGACTTGAAGTAAATTCAACTCCTGCGGCAATTCGGCTCACTCTTAACTTGCGGGTTTAACGGAACTCCTGTGGGATCACTAAAAAGAGACACTATTTATGGGTCATTAGCTGTGTTTTTGTGATCTGAGGAACTTGTGATCAACAAATTTGTAGCACATGAGTGACAGAAAACTTCTCTAATTAATATGGTACTGCGGATAGGGTGCAGATAGCTCTAGGGTTATTGACCTATATGAAATCAGTTATCTACAGTATGATGATCCCGAGAAATCACAAATCGATTCGCTACGGTTTCCGGTTGAATTGCCGAAAGAATCACGTGGCTCGAATCAGTAATAATTACAGCCCTGGTTCGACGACCATAAGTTGCATCTACTAGTTGACCTCTATCCCGTGCATCGGTAATGATCCGTTTAATGGGGGCAGACTCCGGACTAACAATGGCAACTACTCGGTTGGCAGACACGATGTTACCGAAACCAATGTTAATTAATTGTATTTCCATAAAAAAATTCACACCAAATGTGGTGTTACAAGCTGGTAAGGTAATTATCCCCATATTATCGTCAAAAAACACGAGTTACAACGCTTTATGTCTAGCCAGCCTGAGTTTTTAAATGACAAATCATTTTTTTGGCTAATAAATACCTAAATATACTAAAAATATTCCCCAGGAGATATGCAAAACCTCAACAAACAATCTAACTAAGTCGTTCACAAGAATTCAGAGACGAAACACAAATGCATGAATTATTAAAATTTAACAACGGAAAACTTTTACGTCAGGCGTTAACTCACCGTTCCTATGTCAACGAAAATTCTGGTGAAAAGGATAATGAGCGCTTAGAGTTTTTAGGCGATGCTTTGCTGACCTTTCTCAGTGGAGAGTATCTCTATCTCGATACTCGCTATCGAGAGATGGCAGAAGATGAAATGACTCGCCGAAGATCTGCACTCGTGGACGAGAAGCAACTCGCTAAATTTGCCATTGAAGTTGGTTTAGAATCCTTAATGCGCCTGGGAAAAGGAGCGATTCAGGATGGAGGACTTAAAAGCCCCAATTTATTAAGTAGCACTTTTGAATCAGTTGTTGGAGCTTATTATTTAGATTGCGATGGCAATATTGAGAAAATACGCCCGATTATTTTAGATTTATTTAAATCTGTGCCTGAAGAAATTATTCAAGTCCGTTCTAATGTGGATTCCAGGAACCGCTTACAAGAATGGGTACAGGCTAAGTTTGATTCTATGCTGCCCCACTATATCACGGAACGCATCGGAGGACAAGATCATGCTCCGGAATATTTTGCCCAGGTTTTTGTTGGTGAACAGCTTTACGGAGAAGGAAAAGCTCGTGGTAAAAAGGAGGCTAAAAAACGGTCTGCAGAAAATGCCTTAACTAAGCTCAAAAAACAGGGTTTAATTGCAGAATGAGCGCATTTAACGGTAATTGCAAAAGTCCCTTATTTCTGGCAGATGTCGCACGAAGTGCTGATTTTACTCAGCTTCAATATATAAGATGCCTATTTGAGGTTTGAACAGATTAGTTACACAACAAGGTTCTACAGCCATTCGTCATCTCAAGGAAATTATATTTTTTGCTGATGTTGACGTTGGTATGCGGACATTTTGCCGCTAGTAACCGCCTATAGGTAGAAGCTAAACCTGGTTGCTAGTGGATAAGTTAAACATTGAGAATATCGCTAAAGGAATGCTGTAGATGCCATGAAAACAATCTTTGGGAGAGTAACTCACACCAAGCTTAGGAAAATGCCACTGACACAATCATGTGGAAAAGCCGATTGAAACTGGCTTTTGTAATTACAAATTGGTATGACTAACTTGATTCTCCATGATATTTTATGCCAGTTTGTGTTAAAAACAAAGGAACTCCCCGAAGGTAAGCTACATCCGTTTGCGGAGGTTAAACCTGTGTAGTTTTCAATGCGGTTTGCGTAAAGCAATTAATTGCCACTGGTTAATAAAGTAGAAACCCTAATGATCGATTGTGACTAAAGGATAAGTTTCAAACCATGAGTAATATATAATACATGAAATACTAGTCAAGTGACAACACTAGCATTGGTGATTTCAACTAAATGCTCGAACTAATCACAAACATTAAAGGGTGCTGGTCTAGTTCTGGAAAATCAACTTCTAGCGTATAGCTTGTAACTAGTTCTTCAATGTATAATTCTATGCTCAACTTTCCTGGAGTCGCAGCATTGGCTATTGCCTGCTTACCATTTCCTTGTAGTTTCAAAATTCCAGGAGCGGGTAAATCACAATTAACTCTCAATTTCACCAGCTGATGATCCTGAGAATAGTATTCTACCCTCAAACTCAGAGGCCCGGCGCTGGTTAACCATTGTCTTTCTAGCACTGGATTGGCTAAAGACACTGGTAAAGTCAAGTTATCTAGCAGTTGTTTAGCTGCAAGTAATGACAATGCCATCTGCTGATGAGGTTGTAAATCTGAGTAATTATTCTGGATCTGGGGAATTGTATCCAGAGTGTTCACAGACCGATAGGTGCTTCTGAGCACCAATCCAGCTAAATCATTAATTGTCTGTGACTCATGGGGGAAAAAGCTCTCAACTACCTGAACTAGTTTTGCCCCTAGAGGTAGCGAAGATGTAATCAACCCCTGACATCTTGCCAATAATTGTTGGAAAACTTTATCTGGTAGGGGTATAGGCAGATTCAGCTTTGACTGCTGTGGTATCCATCCCCAGTTAGAATTTAATGCGAGAGATCGCTCTTCCACAATATCTGGGTAATCAACTAATTGAGACTCCCAGGGGAATAAAGGAGGCTGCTCTTGAGCTTGGATTTGTAGCCGACGCTTGAGGACGGATTGGAAACGTTCTTGCACAGTAGGAATTTCTCCCAATTGAAAGGTTTGGGGCATTCTTCCCAATTCTAGGTCACAGCTTGTGAAAGCAGCCACCTCATTGAGAAGGTCTTCTACCCCGTCAATTTCCTTACACTTTAACAGTTTAAGCCCGTTAGTGTTAGTTTTATTAGCCAACCACCAATCGAGTAAATCGGATTGTAAGGATTCTGAGTCACTATTCATGAGTAGATGCACTTGATCCGGATACTAGGGAGTTACGAATTTCCCATGCTTGTTCCAAAATTTTAAACCACCGTTTTTGTAGTTGGGCTGTTGACAAACCTAGAGTTTTAGCAATTTTCTCATCTGGCTGTCCAAGTTGTTTCAATTTCAGTAACGCTCTGTGTTTGTCATCCAATAATTCTGTATAGTTGTGCCATTGCTGGGGAGTTAAACCCAAATTAGTGTGGAGTGAGGCTTCTAACCACTCATGAACTAATTCCCAACGGTGTAATAAGGCAAACCGAATCAGATGATATTTAAAGCGTTGCTGTAAGTAGTCGCGTTGACGGGGAGTTAAACCCAAAATAGACTCAATTTCCTGAGTTGATAAATCCTGAAGACGAAGACAGAAGTAATCAGCACAATCAGATTGTTGTCGTTGTTCGAGATAATCCATTAATTCTGTAATCACAACCGAACGCAGAGTATCTTCTTCAGGTTCTGGTTCTGCTTGCATAGCCATTGCTGAACGCAATTGCTGTACTGCTGGTTCTTCCCAAGAACCATCGTTGTCATTGGAACTACCTTCTGCAGCTTGTTCGATATCTACATTGGTTTCCTGGGGTTGCTGTTGGGAAAACGTTTGAGCCCGCAGGATGATCAGCTGCTGCTGTCGTCCTGGTAAGGGAATTCGCCGCTTACCATAGCGTTCAATAAACGCCATGTATTCTGCCAATTCCAGGAGAGTTTGGGGACGATAAGTGGAGACCATCTGGTTTTCCCTGCGGAAAGCATTTAACGCTTCCAGATAAAAACCCTGTAGAAAATCTTCAATAATGGTCAGTCGTCCTTGATAGCTCAACTGTCTTTGAGGAGGATTGATGTAGCGATAAGTAATTGCACTCAGAGTACTGTGTAACTCTACCCTACCCCGACTAGAACCCAAGAGATAGTATCTCATACACTGTTGCAGGCGATGTCTGGCTAGGGAAATCGCCGAGCTTTGCACGTCGCCGGAAGCCTGGATACGTTTACTCTCTTGGCAAATCCGGTATACTTCAGTGGTAATTCTTGTGGCTACATCATGGCAATTCTGCTGGGAAGCTTTAGTTGATTCCTGAAGCTCCTGATATAGGACTTGGAATGTCCCTTCAACGCCGATAGAATTGTCTCCCTGAACGGTTGGGGTGGTAACTTTTTTGCTTGGAATTGTTGCAGTTGCGACTGAATTCATAGTCTCGGTTTTCGAAAGACCCTAAAATACTTAAGTAAAACATGTGACGACTGTGGGTGTTGGCTGTTTAAATTTTTCCCGTAATTAGGATCTGCCTATGTATGGCTTACGCAAGCCTTAGCTATCGGAGTTCCCAACTGTGATGGGATAGTTCACAATTTGATAGATGCTTTTGCCATTACCCACCGAGCCGTTTACAAGTCATTATGGATTTAAAAACACAAGTTCAATTGCTGATTAATAATGCACCCCGCGATGGCATAACACCACATCTCGTTTCAGCAATTGCTCCTGCATTGATTGCGATCGCTAAGAAATTACGCCATTCCCAGTACTATATTCTCCAAAATGCTGAAGAGCGCTGGGTGTTAACTACATTGAGCAATCGTGCACATCCAGGACTGGAAAAGCTCGTTATCTACGCTTTTCCTACCATACAGGATGTT
>NZ_JAQMTM010000044.1:0-27125 GCF_028331085.1 Anabaena sp. CS-542/02 | reverse complement strand
TCGCGTTGGCAATAGTCTTAATTCAATACTTGATATCGTAGGATTATATATCAAGTGGGCGATTTTCTTAACTCACTTATGTCAATGCTTGTCAACATAAGTATAGTTTTGTTTATAAAATAGTCAGCTTAGGACTAGCTCTCTATGTTGCCAAGTAAGGAAGGGGGTTGATTATGTTTTTAGATTACCTTGATTTGTGTTTCTTGGCATCAAGTTGGCAATCACATATCACAAATATTCAGGACTGACGATAAAAAATTCCCAGATTTTTACTGTGATGATGGTGAATGACACCCATTAGAATGTAATCTCGGCAATAGTATTGAGAGCAGGTTTATCCACCGCGTGAAGCTATTCATATACCACACTCCCGAATTGACTCCTACGGACAAAACTCCCGACTGCGCGATCGTCGTCGATGTTTTGCGAGCTACTAGTACAATAGCAACTGTTTTGGCATCTGGAGGCGAAGCTGTGCAAGCCTTCAGTAATTTAGATCAACTAATTGCGGTCAGCGAAAACTGGCCCATGGAAAAACGACTCCGAGCGGGAGAACGCGGCGGCGCGAAAGTAACTGGTTTTGAATTAGGTAACTCCCCTCTTGATTGCACACCGGAAGTAGTCAAGGGACGGCGTTTATTTATCAGTACCACGAATGGAACTCGCGCTTTACAACGTGTACAAGATTCTCCGATTGTACTTGCTGCTGCTCTGATTAATCGGGCGGCTGTGGTAAAGTTCCTATTGGAAAAAAAACCTGAGATTGTGTGGATTGTCGGATCTGGTTGGGAAGGCAGTTTTTCTTTAGAAGATACAGTTTGTGCTGGGGCGATCGCTCACAGTCTTTTAGCACAGTGCCAAATTTCACCAGCCGAATTAGCTGGGAATGATGAAGTAATTGGTGCGATCGCTCTTTACGCACAATGGCAAAATGACTTATTAGGATTATTCCACCACGCTAGTCACGGCCAAAGGTTGTTACGCCTGGAGTCACATGAAGATTTAAGATATTGCGCTCAAACGGATATTTTAGATGTTTTACCCATACAGCAAGAGCCGGGAGTTCTGAAAAGCCAATAGCAGATTATTGTTTCTGCTTGCAATGCCCCTTTCTAGATTAGAATCTGGGAAGGGGTATATTTTTTTCTATAGGTTTACGTTGGCTTAATTTTGACTCATAGATGTATCGTCACATCTGAGTCAGTATGGAAATTATCTTAATATTTATATATAGCACTACGCATACACGTTAGGACATCATAATTGTGGTTTTAAGGGAACAGGGAATGGGAAGGATTATTCTTTGACCTGGAGGAACTAAAAGCTCAAGGTCAATAATTCCCGAGTCCATATACTGAAGTAATTTAATTACCTCTGACTTGAAATCTTGAAAGATAGCATCTGAAAGCAGCCGCATTTGAAACCGTTCTGCACGATGAGAAAATGGTGTAATGGTAGCAACAGGTAATGCTAAATTTTTTTGCCCTCCTTTAGGAATAAATCTATCATTGATTTGTCCTGTATCCTGTAATTCCAGGTTCTGTAAACCTCGAAATTGGTGGATGGTTAAGCTTTCAAGATTTTTCATACCAAACTAAACCGAGGTTGTAGCCATCCAATTTTATCTGACTCATGCTTTGATTTTTGAGTTTGATTCAAAAGTTTGCTAGATGAATGTAAATAAAAAATCCCCTGGTATAATTACCGGGGGAAATCCTGAATTAAATTATTCCTTTGAGGTCTTAACCAGCATTAGCCAAGAGTAGCTCTCGCTTTTCTGACCCTTGTATGGTTACATGATTCTCATCGTCAATATCGGCGATCGCTGTAACTCCATCGGTAATTTCGCCAGAAAGCATAGCTTCAGCCAGAGGATCTTCTAACAAGCGCATAATGGCTCGGCGTAAGGGTCTAGCGCCATAACTGGGGCTATAGCCTTCTTGGACTACACGCTCTTTAAAGCGGTCTGTGACTTGTAAAGTAATGCCTTTTTCAGTCAAGCGGGTAGCAACATCCCGGAGCATGATGTCAGCAATTTGCTTGACTTCATCTTTAGCCAGTTGGGTGAAGACGATAATATCATCCAAGCGGTTGAGAAATTCGGGACGGAAGTAAGCCTTTAGTTCCTCATTAACTAAGGTACGAATGCGGTTATAGTTAGCATCCTGTTCAGTCTCAAAGTCAAAGCCTAAACCACCGCCACCTTTTTCAATCACCTTAGAGCCAATGTTGGAAGTGAGAATAATTAGGGTATTCTTGAAGTCCACTTTCCGACCTTTAGCGTCTGTGAGGTGTCCATCATCCAAGAGTTGCAGCAGCATATTGAATACATCGGGGTGCGCTTTTTCGATTTCGTCGAATAGTAGCACTGAGTATGGTCTGCGGCGCACGGCTTCTGTGAGTTGACCGCCTTCGTCGTATCCTACGTAACCTGGAGGTGAGCCGATGAGCTTGGAAACAGTATGACTCTCCATGTATTCGGACATATCTAGGCGAATCAAAGATTCTTCCGACCCGAAGAAGTAGGAGGCTAAGGATTTGGCTAGCTCTGTTTTACCCACTCCTGTCGGTCCAGAGAAAATAAAACTCGCAATGGGACGATGGGGATTTTTTAACCCTACTCTGGCGCGACGAATAGCACGGGATACGGCGGTAACTGCTTGTTCTTGACCAATTAACCGCTCGTGGAGTGTGTCTTCTAGGTGTAAGAGTAACTCCGACTCCGATTCGGTGAGTTTGTTCACTGGTACCCCCGTCCAAGAGGCGACAATTTGAGCAATGTCTTCCTCATCTACTACGGGTGGCTTGATAAATTGCTCAGTTTGTGATATGTCGTGCAGTTCGGCTTCGAGTTTGATTTCCTCGTCGCGCAGTTGTGATGCTCTGTCAAAATTTTGTAGTCTAACTGCTTCCTCTTTGGCTTTGGTGACACCGACTAATTGCTGCTTGAGTTCTTTATTTGTAGAGGTGCGAGAGTGACGCAACCGCACGCGGGAACCTGCTTCATCAATCAAGTCAATGGCTTTGTCTGGTAAAAAGCGATCGCTGATGTAACGGTCTGATAACTCAGCGGCGGCCACCACAGCTTGATCAGATATATGTACTTTATGGTGCTGCTCGTAAGCTCCCCGCAAGCCGTAGATAATCTCTATAGTTTCTCGTACTGAGGGTTCCCCTACTAGCACTGATTGGAAACGACGCTCTAAGGCTGCATCACGTTCAATATGTTGACGATACTCATTGAGAGTAGTTGCACCAATGCACTGGAGTTCACCCCGTGCTAAGGCTGGTTTGAGGATGTTGGCTGCATCTAAGCCGCCTTCTGTACCACCAGCACCAACTAAGGTGTGAACTTCGTCAATTACCAGAATGATATTCCCTGCGGAACGGACTTCTGCAACAATTTTCTTGATGCGTTCTTCAAAGTCACCCCTAAAACGGGTTCCAGAGACTAAAAGCCCCATATCGAGACTGATGACTTGCTTGTCTAGCAGAATTTCGGGAGCATCCTGATGGGCGATGCGTTGAGCTAGACCTTCGGCGATCGCCGTTTTACCAACTCCAGGTTCACCGATCAACACAGGATTATTCTTAGTACGGCGACCGAGAATTTGGATAGTACGCTCAATTTCTTTTTCTCGACCAACTACGGGGTCAAGCTTACCCTCATGGGCTAATTTAGTCAGGTTTCTGCCAAATTCTTCCAAGCTGAGGTTTTGGGTGCGGGGGGAAGTACCGCCTGTGCTAGCGAACACAGTCCCACCTTCACCCAAACGCCGGATCACCTTTGTGCGGATATTTCTCAGATCAACCCCGATATTTTGTAGGACTTTGGCGGCGACACCTTCCCCAGCCTCCGTTAATCCCAAGAGTAAGTGTTCAGTATTAATGTAGTTGTGTCCCAGGCTATTGGCTTCTCGAAAGGATTGCTCGAATAAGCTTTTTACCTTGGGGGTAAAAGGAATTTCTGGCGGTACAAAACCAGAACCTCTCCCGATAATTTTTTCGACTTCCCGACGTGCTTCCTTGAGAGTCACACCCAATTCGGCTAATACTTTAGCAGCAACCCCAGTCCCTTCTCCCACTAGACCCAGGAGAATTTGTTCAGTTCCTACGAAATTGTGCCCCAGGCGACGTGCTTCCTCCTGGGATAACATAATTACTTTAATGGCTTCGGAAGTGAAGTGTTCAAACATAATGGGTTTTTGCTCCCTTGCTGCTTTGGGCGTTGGGTGAGCTATATATTCACCCTCATTTAAAGTTTTTTGTATTTTCTTAAAGATAATGTATCTTTATTTAAACTTGCATGGCAGTAGTGAGACCCGTATGAGGTGAGGTGTGGTTGCCGTCATGATTAATTATGGCGGAATATAACAACTTTTAACTCTAGAATTGGTATCAAGTAGTTACTCCATCAAAGGTATAGCTCATGTCAGAATCCCACGGTGAGAAAGAACAACAACATCCCCTCTATAACCGCGATCGCCCCTCTATTAACATTTTACTCGCTCAAGGGGCAACAGACTACAATTTAGCAGAATTAGCCAGATTAAGAATTCGTTATCAAGGCTTTCCCGGGGCGAGAGACATTCAAAAAGACCTGGATCAAGTCATGCAGCAGTGGGGTTTGACAGAGGCGGAACTTTTTGATAAAACTCGCCAAATCCATGATTTGGGGGGAATTTATCAAAGTCGCGGCAAAAAAGCAGAGGAAGATTGGAATTAGTCCTCTCCATTTCTTTGTTCTCCATACTTCCGCAGCTGCTTTAATAGCTTTTCTGGAGATGATGCGGGAATGGCTGAATTAACAATGGGTGGGGGAGAAACTTCAAAATTAGGTGTGCTGGCTGCTGTTTTGAGGGAGTCTAAGGTAGTAGCTACTTGAACTTGTTGCTGCACCTGTTGTGTAGAAGAGACTAACCCGCTTAAACCATTGACTAACCGCAGGAGATTCTGCCGGAAAGCCGGATCACCTGTCAACTCGTCTAAGTCTGATGTAATTTTTTGGGTATTTTCAAAAGTTACCCGTGCTGAGTCTAAGGTTTGCTGGATGAGCAGAAGGTTCTGAGGATCATTAAGGTTTCGAGAAGCATCCCGTAAATTAGCTGAGGCTTCAGCTGCATTGGCCGAAAGGTTTTCTAAGTTTTTGAGTAATTCACCTTGAGCTAATTGATTAACCGCTGGTGATAGGGTATTGGCTGTAACTAGGAGTTGGTTGCTAGTTTCAGTAATATTATTTAAAGCACCAACTAAAGAACTGCGGTTGCTTGTGACTAGCTCATCTAGGTTATTTAATAACCGATTAGCTTGATTAGCTGTAGAACTAAATTCACTTGCGGTCACACCTAATTGATCTACTGTTTTAGTAGCGGATGCAGTCAGTTGATTTGTGGCTTGTTGTACTGAGTTGGCAGTATCCGAAAACGTACTTATTTGTCCCTCAAAAGTTTTAGTTAATTTTCGCATATCTTCACTTAGGGCGGCGATACTGGTAGCTGCTGCTGTTGAGCTTTCTAAAAGTTGATTAAGTCTTTGATAAAATTGCGGGTCATTGTATGTAGTGGCTAAGTTGGTTGAGCTACGAATTAGTTCATCAATACTGATACCAATATTACCTGGTAACCGTGAACCATTACAAATTATTACGGTCTGATCACAATTATCATCTAGGGGTTTAGCGATCGCCACCCCAGTAGGTAGAGATTTTGTGGGTGTAATATCAATAATACTTTCACTAATTAACCCGCTCTGATTGGCTTCAATAACCACATCACGGGAAATCATCAAGTCAGCGGGAGCAATTTCAATTTCTACCTCTACAGCATTTGACCCTGCTTGAACTCTGGAAATATTACCGACTTTCACACCCCGATAACGGACTGGTGCGCCTCTTTGCATACCGCCAGCATTAGCAAATTCCACTATGAATTTATATGAATTTTTCCCAGGTGTGAGTCTATTCAACCAGAGGACAATCATCACAAATGCTCCCAAACCCATGAGGATGAGCAACCCTACCGAGCCTTCTCGTAATGTGCGCTTAGACGCAAAGCTGTTTGTTCTGATATCTCGCATAATTTTCCTCCATGCACCTACCCAGCCACCTGAATAGGTCCTTGTACACTCCCACTGATAAATTGTCTAATTAATGGGTTGTCTGTGGTATCTATATCACTAACTGTACCTTGCCACTGCGCCTTACCTTGATAAAGGAATACTAATCTATCAGTTGTCCTGCGAATGGTACTATCTTGGTGGGTAACAATGACATAGGTACTACACACACCCTGTGTTAATTGCAACTGACGAATTAAATCTTCGATGACTGTGGAAGCAATAGGGTCAAGTCCGGCTGTGGGTTCATCGTATAGTAAAACTTGTGGGCCTTCGGTGGGATGATCGGGATGAGAAATAATGGCTCTAGCAAAACTGACCCGTTTTCGCATTCCCCCAGATAATTCAGAGGGGTAGAGATGGCCGATTCCCGATAAACCGACCATTTCTAATTTTTCCTTAACCAGTTTTTGAATGCGCGATCGCGGTATCTTGGAATGTTGATATAGTAAAAAGCCGACATTTTCATCTACTGTCAAGGAATCAAATAAAGCCGCCTGTTGAAACACCATCCCAATACCAATAGGATCAGTACTGTCCTCAATTAACCCATCTCGCCGTACCCCTTGAATGTAAATTTCTCCGCTATCGGGAGCTATTAATCCCGCAATAATTCTTAAAACCGTTGATTTACCAGTTCCTGAAGGCCCAATAATCCCTACGGCTTCCCCCCGATAAATTGTCAAATCCACATTATCTAAGACTTTATTGCTACCAAAGGACTTAGAAATATCCTTGAGTTCAATTAATGGTTCATTCATTGGTCACTAATTAGGGGGTAGTTAGAGAATATAAGCCGAAACTTGGTATTTAATCACTAAACGATAGGCTTGATGTTTATAGAGAGGATACTCTAAAATAGCTAGTAATTGATTTATCAGAGTGCGATCTATGGGTATAGCACAGCAGCATATCCGGGAAATTCAAGCCGCACCCTCAAAAACTGCTGCTTCTGACATAGCCTGTTCCACCCGCAGTAGATATTGACGTGGTAGCATAGTTTTGTGTTCTACCCCTTGCAATCCTTCCATGGTCGCTAGTACCACCAATCTACACCCTGCAGCCAGTTTGATGTCAGAGAATGGCATAAATCTGACAGTAGTTTGATTATTTCTGGAGTGGAGAATGGGTACTATACCCTATCCATAACTAATTTATTTATGCCTATATTTTACCATTTAGAGTATCATTAATTCCGAACTATATATTCAGTAACTAATATAGCTTGGTGATTGAGATCAAACTTGAGGATATTTTCCCCGTTGTTCTAGTCGTAATTGTACTACGTAGTTGTTCTGACAGGACGGGCGGCCATACTAATGTTGATGGACTTTTTCCAGTAGCCATATGGAAGCAACTGTACCAACAAAATGAGCAGCAATACCATTAATGTTAGCGACTACTATAAACACATCCAGGGCGCGAATGATTTTGTTAGGGTCAGTAATTGCTACTCCTGGGGGTTGGGACACAGCTTTTGCTACTAGGACACTCACGCTTGTAGTAGCGCCTAAAATGCTCAGGAGTATTCCCAGTAAACCCACCATTACACCCATGCGGATGGCTCTGGTGGTATCTGCTTTACTGGGGTGGAGACTGGTTTTAGGATTGTCTAAGCGTCTACCTATGCGGGTGTAACGAAAATCCCAAAATATACTGAATAATAATAATAAAATTGACGTGACGACCCAGAATACACCAATTCCTAAACCTGGGTTCGGTTGTTGAGCAAATTCACGCCCAGGAGAAGCAAATAACAGCAATAAGGTACAAACTAGGGCTAATGCTAATTGTACCCATAGGGTAATCCACCCTGTGAGGCGAATTTGAGTGGCGATTTTATGCTGTCTATTTCTATTGTGGTGTGATGGTACTAGCGATCGCACCTCTGTATTTGGTTCCATATTGTTCACCCTACCCCCATCCTAGATAGTAATTTGCTGCTGTGGTGAATGTAATCATCCAGAGGCAGAATTGCAGTTAATATTTATCAATAATAAAAGAGATGATCAGATCCTGGATGGTTATAGGGGGTGTAGCTTTGTTAATAGCTTTAGGAGCTAACTTAATTACACCCAGCGACGTACAATGGTTTAGGCGCTTACGTAGACCGCGATGGTTAACCTTTGAGGGAGCAATTCCAGTAATTTGGACTTTAATATTTATTTGTGGTGCTTGGTCAGCTTATATAGTCTGGGAAAGTAATCCAGGTACGGGACGAACTTGGTTACTCATGGGTTTATACTTACTATTAGAAATTGTTACCATCGCCTATACACCGGTAATGTTTTGGCTGCGTAGTCTGCGGGTGGGTACGATTATTGGTGGTACAGGTTTTGTCATCTGTCTCATCTTGACACTAGCAATTTTACCTGTTTACAGAGTTGCAGCAGTATTATTGATACCCTATTTGTTGTGGAGTCCCATCGGTACATATACCACTTGGAAAATGATTAACCTTAATCCTCAAGATGCTTGAGAATTTGACTTAGATCCTCAACCTTACTTAAAACGAATAAACTACCATCTCCTCCCCGTCCAATGCGGAAACTTTGATCTAAATAAGTAATATCTAAAGTAGGGACTCTCCCTTGAGGATTGTTAGCGGGAACTACTTTAAACGGGTTAAGTTGGGGAGTATCAAAGCCCAAAATCTTCTCAATGGATAGATAGCGTTGATCAAAATCTACGTTGATGCGTTGATCTGTTGCTGGTGCAAAACTAGCTGTTACTTTCACATATCCAGAAACTAACCCCAAAGAATGTTTCACAAAAGCTAAGTTAAAAAATCGTTTATTGGTAACATCAATTACCTGATAAACTTGACCTAACTGTAATCCTAGGGGGAGGGAATCTAAAGAACGGATTTCTTTAGCTGTGGAGTACAGCAACTTCCAACCCCCATTAAGCACAGAAGTAGCATTGAGGAGAGGTTGGGGATGAGGATTATAACTTTCTAGTTCCGTAGCTAATTGAGCAATTTCTACAGCTAAGGTTTGACCTAACTGTAAATCAGTCAGAGGAGAACTGAGATTACGTTGATTTTGTATCTCCTCTAGGGAAGTTTGAAGTTTTTGCTGTAATAAAAGTCGATTATTCAAGGGTCAAATATTTTCCGGCCATAACGTGCTGTGAAAGAATCAGCCGGATTACTTTGATTATACAACCAAGCCCACATCTGGTCACCCAAGGAAAAATGCCACCATTCCCTAGGGTTGCGTTGAAATCCAGCTTTTAACATCACATTATACAATAATTGCCGATGGGCGTGATATGTTGCGGCTTGTGGGTGGTGAATATGAAGATAGTAGTCAGGATGCGATCGCTCTGACAACTCATCAATAGGGGAACCCATATCGACTATTTCCCCCCTATCATCCACCAGTGTTATATCTACAGCAGCACCCGTACTGTGGGGAGGGGGAGTTTTTTCATCCCAACTGGGTATCGCCCAAATTTCATAAACTGACTCCCAAATTGCTTGTAGTTGTGGTGGTGATAACTCAACCTCAGTCAATCCCTGCTGTTGTAAAGCTTGAGCAAAACTGTAATTTACCATAAATTGTTGCACAGCCACAGGGCGATAAGCATCAAAAATCTGGATATACCAACCGGGATGAATTTCTTGTAAATAATTTTGGGCTTGAATTAAATTTTTTACCACACTTTCGCGTAAATAATAAGGAGAATATCCCTCGTAGGGTGCGCCCAATTTTTCATAAGGATGGGGAGATTCCACCGCAAATAATTGCAAAGGAATTGCCACAAGTGGTTCACCGCATTCTAATATAGGGATTTGGTGATAAGGTCTCATCAGTTTTTCTACTCAGTGTCAAAGATTATAACCATCCTAGTATGTAAATATTTTCATGAAACGGGACTCGATTTATTACCAAATTTTTAAGCGATTTCCATCGGTTATTTTTGAACTGATTGATTACCGTCCTGAACAAGCACAGAACTATAGATTTGAGTCAGTTGAAGTCAAAGAAACCTCTTTTCGTATAGATGGGGTGTTTTTACCCCCAGAGGATGCAAAACCCCGGATTATCTTGTTTGCAGAAGTGCAATTTCAACGAGATGAAGGTCTTTACCATCGCTTCTTTACTGAGTCGCTGATGTATTTAAACCGCAATCAGTCTGAATACGATGACTGGTATTGTGTGGTAATTTTCCCAGACCGCAGTTTAGAACCAAGGGATACAAACACTCATCGTCTGTTTTTCCACAGCAACCAAGTACAGCGAGTTTATCTAGATGAATTAGGTAATCCCCATCAGCAGCGTATAGGTATTAATTTAATGCAGTTGGCGATCGCATCAGAGCAAACGATGGCACAGCAAGCAAAACAATTAATTGAACGAGTACAATTAGAGTCAGAGGATGCACGGCTAAAAACAGAAATTATTGATATTATTACCACAATTGCTGTTTACAAGTTTTATTCGTTAAGTAGAGAGGAGGTAGAAGCTATGCTCGGACTGACTTTAGAGCAAACCAGAGTCTATCAAGAAGCTAAAGCTGAGGGTCGCCAAGAAGGTCGCCAAGAAGGTCGCCAAGAAGGTCGTGAAGAAATACTCAAAGCAGCTGTACCACTGTTACTAAAAACAGGGATGAGTCTAGATCAAATTGCTCAACATCTCAATGTTGATGTAGAAGCTGTCCGCCTTGCTGTACAGCATAACACCTAAGCAATTTTACTTACAGCAGTTTTCAAGTAAATAAAGTACACACCTTAATATCATAAATCTTGTGGGGTGGGCATCCTGCCTGCCCTAGTTTACCTAACTCAGATGGCTGTATTTCCAGTTGAGGAGTATTGTTACCAGTTACCTGAAGGTAGTTGAGATGCGATCGCTTGTGACAATTCATCAATATGGTTTAATATAACAAGGTGATTTAGTAAATAAGTGGATTGTAGTCATCTTTACAGATGCAGGTGTTGCTGTAGCGGCTAAGATAAAAGCCATGGTTCTAAAATTACTTATCTAACTAATTCCTGAGTCTTTTCTATTTTTAGTTGAGAACCAGAAAACATTTTTACCAACACTTGTTCTGCGACAGCCTTAACTACATTAATGCTTACCGAATTTCCCAATTGATAGTAAGCTTTATCATCATTGGGATGAAGTAAAAAATTATCTGGAAAACCCTGTAAACGTGCTGCTTCACGGGGAGTTATTCGTCGGACTCGCTGATTATGATAAACGCCTAATCTATTAGCATCACTAGCAACCAATGTCACAGAAATTTTCCTAGGATCTAAAAATTTATAAACTTCAAATGAAAAATTACCAGATAAAGGTTTATATTTACCATTAATCAGTTTCAAATATTTCTTAGTAACTAGTGAATTCAAAACATCTGCCAAATTAGGATAATCACAGAAACTAGCTATTTGTTCTTGAGTCAGTAGTTTACCGTCTTGTAGGTCACCAAATTCTTTGTTCCGTCTCTTTAAGATAAAACGGTTCATCAATGCAATTTCTTCTACAGTACATTCACCACGCAAACCTAATTCCCAAGAATGAATAGACTTACCTCCTCTATAATCAATTAGCCTTACACCATGGAGTCGATTTAAATCATTGTTAAATATCCGTTTTAAGGCATTAATAAACTCTGTAGAACAGTCATATTTACTGCTAGGATTATCTTCTAAAATATCAGAAATACTCACAGTTTTTTTTGTTTGATAAAATAAAGATAACTGATTATCATTATAACTATGAGAATCTTTTGGTCCAACATCCGACATCAAATCAAATACAGGATTAGCATTTAAAATGCCAATTAAATAAATTCGGACTCGATTTTGGGGTAAGCCGAAATTTGCACTGTTGAGTAAAAAAGCATCAAAGCTGTAACCTCTTTTTTGTATTTCGTGTTTGATCGTTGCCAAAGTTTTACCTTGCTCATGACTATAAATACCTCTAACATTTTCAAAAATAAAAGCTTGTGGTTTATATGTATCAAGCAATCTAATGATTTCAAAAAATAGTGTACCTCGTGTGTCGCCAAACCCTTCTTTTTTGCCAGCATAAGAAAATGATTGACAGGGAAACCCGGCTAATAATATTTCATGTTCTGGTAGTTTATCTATAATTCGGATATCACCTAAAGACTGGTGATTGAAATTTCTTGCATATACTAGTTGAGCATCTGTATTGATTTCGCTACTTAAAACACATTCGGTTTCTATATTTAATCCATGAGCAGCTTGTTCAAAGGCTAATCTAATTCCTCCTATCCCTGAAAATAAATCTACGAATCTAATTTTTTGCATACTTTTAAAACCTGTGTTATTAAAATCAGGCCAATTCCTGAATTACCCCCCTCCCATTGGGAAGGGGGGAGTATAACTAGGCGCTGAAATACTTAGCTACGGGGTGATAAGCAATAATCGCCGTCGTAGACTGTTCTGGATAAATTTGCTCACTTTCATCCATATACAGATTAATTCTGTCAGTCTCCAACAACTCCAGCTGCTTATACTGATCCTGCATATTCGGACAAGCGGGATAACCGAAACTATACCGCGAACCGTGATAACGCTGTGCCAAAATATCCCGAATATTATCCGGTTCATTAGCACTCAAACCCAATTCCCGGCGAATTCTGGCGTGAGTCCATTCCGCCAACGCTTCAGCCACCTGCACAGCTAAACCGTGGAAATACAGATAATCTGTGTATTGATTGTCGGCGAATAACTTTTGGGCGAACTCCGTGGCTATCTCTCCCACAGTCACCGCCTGCATGGGGAAGACATCAATTACCCCTGACTCTTTGGGTGCAAAGAAATCAGCAATACATAACCGCCTTAAAGACTTCTGTCTGGGGAACTCAAAACTGGTTCTTACCTCTGACTCTGGGTGGTGAGAATCATAAATATACAAAGTATTTCCCTGAGACTGACAGGGGAAATACCCATAAATTACCTGGGGATGTAGCAAATTCTCAGTAATGATCCTTTCCTTCCAACCCTCCAAAATCGGATAAACCTTATGTTGTAAAAACTCCTGATACTCCTCCTTAGACTGTTCCTTGGGCTTGCGGAATTGCCATTGTCCAGCAATCAAAGCTTGTAAATCTAAATACCACAAAACTTCTTCAATGGGAATATCAGCAGGTTGTAATAACTGAGTTCCCCAAAAAGGCGGTGTGGGGCGGGGAATATCTACCGCCACAGCTTCAGATGGGTGGGTATCTATAGTTACAGGTTGGGCATCACTGGGTGCGGGAGACTGGGTACTAGGTGCTGGGGAGGTGGTGATTTTTGGTTCTGCTTCTACCTCATCCAAAAATCCTTGGCAATCATCCCAATTATTAGCAGCTTTAGCTGGCATTAATTTATCCATGAAATGCAAATCAGCAAAAGCATCCTTACCATAAATTACCTTACCGTTATAGGTATTTTGGCAATCCTGATACACAAACTTGGGAGTTAGGGCGGCACCACCTAAAATTACAGGAACAGTAATTCCCTTTTCGTTGAACGCCTCCAAGTTATCCTTCATAAAAGCGGTAGACTTGACTAACAACCCACTCATAGCAATACAATCAGCTTTGTGTTGTTGGTAAGCCTCGATGATATTTTCCACCGGTTGCTTAATACCCAGGTTAATGACCTTGTAGCCATTGTTAGATAAGATAATATCTACCAAGTTTTTACCAATATCATGGACATCACCTTTAACCGTGGCAATGATAAAGGTACCCTTACCATTATTACCAGATTCTGACTTTTCCATGAAGGGTTCTAGATATGCAACCGCAGCTTTCATGGTTTCCGCTGACTGCAAAACAAAAGGTAATTGCATTTGTCCGGAACCGAACAACTCACCCACAACTTTCATCCCATCTAGAAGAAAGGTGTTGATAATTTCCAAGGGCGGATATTGTTCTAAAGCCTTTATCAGCTGTGCTTCTAAACCAATGCGTTCGCCGTCGATGATATGACGCTTGAGGCGTTCTTCTATGGGGAGACTTTGATCTACACCTTTGTCGCGCTTTGTGGTTACCCCTTCAAATAAGGTGGTAAGTTCTCCTAAAGGATCATAAACGCAGACATCACCCTCAAATTTACGCCGGTCGTAAATTAGATCCTGGCAAACTTGTTGATGCTTGTCTGCAATTTTAGACAAAGGTAAAATCTTGTTAGGGCTGACAATGGCTGCATCCATACCGGCGGTCATTGCTTCATGTAAAAACATGGAGTTGAGTACAACTCTGGCTGCTGGGTTCAATCCAAAGGAAATATTAGATACACCTAAGATTACATGACAACCGGGTAATTCTTGGCGAATCCGTCGAATTGATTCAATGGTAGCCCTACCGTTGGCTCTGTCTTCTTCAATCCCGGTAGAAATAGGTAAAGCTAAAGTATCAAAGAATATCTCTGTCGGCAGGATACCATATTCTAGAGCTTGACGATAGGCACGTTGGGCAATTTGAAACTTTTTCTCTGCTGTCCGCGCCATCCCATCTTCATCGATGGTACCAATAACTACCCCAGCGCCGTACTTTTTAGCTAACTCCAGGACTTTTAAAAAACGTGGTTCGCCATCTTCGTAGTTGGTGGAGTTGAGTAAACACTTACCACCGGCTACCTTTAACCCCGCCTCCATTTTTTCCCATTCTGTGGAGTCGAGCATTAAGGGCAATGTAACATTATTGACAATGCGCGATACTAGTTCGTGCATATCTCGCACACCGTCACGTCCTACGTAATCGACGTTGACATCAAGGATGTGTGCCCCCTCTTTGACTTGGGCCCTAGCCATAGATACTAGTCCATCCCAGTCCTCTGTATTGAGCAAATCACGGCATTTTTTGGAACCACTGGCGTTGAGACGTTCACCGACAATTAAGAAGGAATTATCTTGGTCGTAAGGCTGAGTGGAATAAATTGATGCTGCGGCTGGTTCTAGCCTATGCTGTCTGACTTTTGGCTTCAGGTTTTGGGCAATTTCTGCTAATTGTTGAATGTGTTCTGGACGTGTCCCACAGCAACCCCCAATCACTTGGACACCCAAATCTTCAACAAAGTGCATTAACGCCATGCGTAATTCCACAGGTGTAAGTCGGTAATGTGCTTTACCGCCGATATTCTCAGGTAAACCGGCATTGGGTATACAGGAGACGATAAAAGGTGAATGTTCTGAGAGATACTTGATATGTGGTTTCATCAAGTCTGGCCCTGTGGCACAGTTCAAACCCAGAATATCTATGGGATATGGTGCTAATATGGTCAGCACAGCACTGATTTCTGAACCTACTAGCATTGTACCCATACTTTCCATGGTAACGGATACCATGAGCGGGCGACGTTCCCCTTTTTTGGTAAAAACTTCTTCAATACCATTGAGTGCTGCTTTGATTTGCAGTACGTCTTGACAGGTTTCTACCAGAAATAAATCAACTCCACCATCAAAGAGGGCTTCGGCTTGTTCGGCGAAGTTGGCTTTGAGGGTGTCAAAGTCAATATGTCCCAAGGTGGGGAGTTTGGTTGTGGGCCCCATGGAACCGGCGACAAATCTCGGTTTTTCAGGGGTGGAAAATTCGGCGGCGACCCTCTTGGCTATTTCTACGGCTGTTTTATTTAAGTCATAGGTCTTGTGTGCTAGGTCATATTCTGCTAGTACAATGGATGTGGCTCCAAAGGTGTCTGTTTCAATGACATCAGCGCCAGCGGCGAGAAAGTCTCGGTGTACTTTGGCGACGGCTTCGGGGTTGGTGTAAACTAAGTATTCGTTACAACCTTCATATTCTGGACCGCCGAAATCTTCCGCAGTCAGGTTTTGACTTTGCAGGTTGGTTCCCATAGCACCGTCAAAGACGATAACTGGGCGGTTTGGACTATGCAGATGTTCTAGGAACGGATGAGTCATATTTTCCTACAGGAAATTACTTCGGTCTTGTAGTGTTCTATTTTATTATTTTCCCAAATTGTCGGCGTTTTATGCGGTTCGGTCTTGGTAGGATTTTGTTGCCTACACTAGGCGCACAGTCCAAACCACTGATGTTGACGCTTGGTGGTTTCAGTTAAAGATCAGGTCTAGGCGCTGTTGGGCGGTTTTTAGGGCTTGTTCTGGGGAGGTTTGACCCAGTAGTACTGATTCTATTGCTCGTCCTAGGCTATCGGATATCCGATTGTAGCCGGGAAAGATGGGACGCGATCGCCCATGTCGGGCCTGATCTAAAAATACCTGCACAGATGGGTTAGTTTGGAGGAATGCTTGATATTCTGGTTGTTGGCGAGATTTCAGGTTAATTGGTAAATAACCGGTTCCCAAAGCTAATTCTGTTTGAAATTCTGCACTCATGGCATACTCAGCAAAGGTGAAAGCTGCTTTTTGCCTTTCTGGTGTGGTTTTAAATAAGAATAGGTTTTCACCCCCGATGCTGGTAGCAGGTTTTTGATTTATAGGTATGGGAAAAACGGCAAAATCAACACCGCTCTCAGTAAATTCTTTTAGACTCCAAGGACCAGTTACCTGCATGGCTACCTTACCAGAAATTAAGTTACCTGTTTCATAGCCCCTTTCTGGGGCGGATAACATGGCGGAACCATCTTCAACCAGATGACGCCAAAATTGCAAGGCGGCGATCGCCCCTGGATTATCTTGTAACATTACTGCTGCTGGTTTTTGCACATCTGGCGGTACTAATTCGCCGCCACTACTCCACATAAATGGTAACCAGGTGAAAACCGTAAACTCACCTTTGCCTAATGGCAAAAATACCCCATACTGATCTATGCGCCCATCGCCATTAGTATCACGGGTTAATTTTTGCGCCACTTGGCGAAACTCTTCCCAAGTTCTGGGTAATTCGGTAATTCCGGCGGCTGTAAACAAACTGGGACGGTAATATACAGCCACATTATTAGTTGCAAAGGGCACAGACCAGATTTTACCCTGATATTCCATGGATTCAAACAAGGCCGGGTCAATTTCCCCTTTGAGTGGGGAATTATTCAGCTGGTCATCTAAAGGAATTAAGGAACCTGCTAGTTCCACTAATTGACCGGCAATAGTGGGGTTGTACCATAATAGGTCTGGGGGAGCATTCCCCACCACTGCGGCTAAAATTTTGGGGATTTGCTGGTCTTGCTGTCCTGCATAGACAGATTCTAAGTGAATATGGGGATGAGTTTGATTAAATTTATCTACAAGTCTTTGTAAAACATCTCGATTAGGCGGGGGATTGACACCTTGCCATAAGGTAAGATGAACTACATGTGTTTTTCTGATGTTTTGGCATCCACTCAACGCCAGTATGCCTACCAGTAGTAACAGTAGTAAACTTCTAATGTAGTATTTTAATTTCTTTCTTTGTCTTCTGAATTTATTGGGCATGGGAAAAATGCGCGCAAAACTTCTCATCAGGTATCGCACAATTGATATTACATACTTCAATTGGCATTTGATATATCCTAAACTTTCAAGAAAGGGTTAATCATTTAACATTATGGCAGGACATAGTAAATGGGCAAATATTAAGCGTCAAAAGGCAGTAGTAGACGCCAAGAAGGGTAAGACCTTCGCCCAGTTATCTAGAGCAATTATTATTGCTGCGAGGAGTGGTGTACCAGACCCCAGCGCTAATTTTCAGCTACGTACAGCCATCGATAAGGCTAAGGCGGCGGACATACCTAGTGATAATATTGAACGGGCGATCGCTAAAGGTGCAGGAACCTTTGGCGGGGATAGTAGCAATTTTGAGGCTATTCGCTACGAAGGTTATGGACCGGGTGGTGTCGCAATTTTAATTGAAGCCCTCACAGATAATCGTAACCGCACAGCGGCTGATTTACGTGGCGCTTTGAGTAAACGGGGTGGTAACCTTGGTGAAACAGGTTGCGTCAGCTGGATGTTTGACCAGAAAGGTGTGTGTACTGTTCATGGGGTCAAAAATGAAGACCAGCTTTTAGAAGCATCCCTAGAAGGTGAAGCCCAGTCTTATGAAATGACCGAGGATGACATAGCTGAGGTATTTACCGAGGTGACAAACTTAGAACTGCTCACCCAGACACTCAAGGATCAAGGCTTTGAGATCAGGGATGTAGAATTACGCTGGATACCTACTAATTATATTGAGATTGCTGATCCTGACCAGGGGCGATCGCTGCTTAAGTTAATTGATACTCTCGAAGGTTTAGATGATGTCCAGAATGTCACTGCTAACTTTGAAATAGCCGACAGTCTTCTAGATGTGATCATGGGTTAAGAACAGGTAACCTCACAGACAACTATCGAAAATATAGTGGGAGGGTGAGAACCCCTCCGCTTCAGCGAGGGTGATGAAACCCGACTCAAGGGGATTTATCCTGTGTGTTTGCTCATTTCCCACGCTGGTTTTCAATATATTTTTTAACTACCTCAGTGCTTACTTGTCCAGTTGTCGCAACAAAGTAGGTTGGTGTCCACAAAGAAGGTAGCTTTTTTAATTGTGGAAATTCTTTTCTTAAGTAATTCGATGCCCTACCTTTAACCCATCTAGCGATATCTGCTGGGGATTCATGGGTCGGCGCATTATTAAAAAAGTGAACATGGTCTGGTTGAACTTCAAGTGCAATTAATTTCCATCCATGTTCAGTAACTAAGTCAAAAATAATTTATTGTAATCGTGTAGCAACATCTTTAAGTAATACTGGTCTTCTACGCTTTGGTACAAAAACAAAGTGGTAGTTGATTGATGATACAGAGTTTTCGGTTCGTCTGTACTCATAATCTTCTTTTGATAATTTAGCCATTGTGCGTTGTTGACTTTGACCGTTATTTCAACTATCCTCCTGTTTAGGAGGTGAGTAAAGATTGTACAGAACAATTCCAATCAGAGCTAGATTCACTGATGAAGAAAAAGCTTTTTGGGTTGACCAATGCCAACACTCAAATAGCTTAATAAATTGTGCGATTTACTATACTAGTCAAAGCCATTACGCACGACTGGAAAGCATGGATAATGCTTTTACAACTTATTGGTCTGGTGACGAATTGCGTAGTGGATGGAAAACTTATTATTGCCAAACAACTTACCCGGAATTAGATAAAACTCTTAAAGATAACCCCCATTACAAAGGTTTAGCCGCACAAGCAGCACAACAAACCTTAAAACTAGTTGGTGAAGCAATAACCAGTTACAACCGATTGGTTAAAGCTTATTACAACGGGGAGCTTGATAGACCCTCATTACCTAAGTATCGTAAAAAAGGAGGATTAGCAGCAGTAACATTCCCAAGACAAGCACTTACTTTTAAAGATGGTTATTTCAAGCCATCAATAAGTAAAGAAACCAAACCAGTTTTGTACACAGATATCAAGCTAACCTTGCCTGATTTTATTGATTCCGATTGGGTAAAGGAAGTAACAGTTCGTCCTTATTATGGTCTTTTCTGGATTGACTGGGTAATTGATGATGGTAAGCAACCAATTGAAAACAATCCACATCTTGATTACTCTCAAGCATGGGGATTTGACCACGGAGGGACAAATTGGTTAACAGGTGTTTCTACTCTTGGGAAAAGTTTAATCATTGATGGTAAGAAACTAAAATCAATGAATCAAGGTTATTGCCGTTTAGTTGCCAAATATAAGCAAGGTAAGTCTGATTTTTATTGGGATGCTAACCTTGACCGCATTCAACGCAAACGCAATAACCAGATGCGAGATGCCATTAACAAAGCAGTTAGATTCATTGTTAACAGATGCCTGAATGACCAGATAGGAAATATAGTTATTGGATGGAATCAAGGACAAAAAGTTAATGCTAATTTAGGTAAGGTAAACAATCAAAACTTTGTCCCCATCCCCACAGGGAGATTGATTGAAAGATTAAAGGAATTGGCTAATGAATATGGAATTGTTGTTACATTAACGGAAGAAGCGTATACATCAAAAGCGTCTTACCTGGATGACGATAGCCTCTACACGCATGGTGAAAAACCCGCAGGATGGAAACCGTCAGGTAAAAGGGTAAAACGTGGATTATACAAATCTGCCAAAGGATTATTAACCTCGGCAGATGCTCAAGCAGCCGCAAATATTTTAAGAAAAGTAACCACACAGCTAGGTTTATGTTTAGCCGAGGTGGGTAGGGCATCTTTGACTGTGCCACAACGATATGACTTGTTCATTAGGTTAAATAAATCATATCGTAAACGTTGCGTAGCGTGTCTTCAGACCGCGTAGCAACATCAGTTTAGAATCCCTTGTGTTTCAACCAAGGGAGAAGTCAACAATTTATCTGTGGATCTGTGGTTTATAAATCTGTTTTTCCCAAAAATTAGCAAAAAATTATGAAAACTTGGCAACTTGACTTTTATCGCAGTCCAGTACAAGACACATCGGGACAAACCCTATGGGAATTGTTGATTTGTGACCCCACACATACCTTTGAATATACAGCCACCTGTCCCCAGTCAGGGGCTAACGCCCATTGGCTTGCTACTCAAATTCAGCTAGCTGCTAGTAACAACTTACCAGATATCATTCAGGTATTTCGTCCCCAGACCTTGAGTTTAATTCAAGTCGCCGCCAAAAACTTAAATATTCGCCTCGAACCCACCCGCCATACTTTAGCCTTAAAACGGTGGTTACAAGCAAAGCAATATCCCTTACTCCTAGATCAACCACCCCCAACACCATTACCAGAAAACCTCTGGGGGGAAGAGTGGCGCTTTGCTACACTCCCAGCGGGTGAACTTGTGGATGTGTTTGCAGAACGCCCCATACCTATTTTGTCTATACCGGAATTTTTACAACCCATTAATTTGGGTTTACCATCTACAGCACCTATTCCCGGTATAGTTATCTATGGCGGTAGAAAGTCGATGGCTTTAGCTCGATGGTTAGAAGTAGCACAGCCAGCAGCCTTAAATTACATACCCGGTGAACCCCATGGTTTAATACTAGAGGCTGGTTTAGTAGATAGGTGGATTCTCGCCACTTTTACAGATGCAGATGTGGTTGCGGCGGCCAAGACCTATCAACAGCGTCAACAACAAAGCCGAGGATTGCACTTTTTGTTAGTGCAACCCGATGATTCGGGGATGACTTATAGTGGCTTTTGGTTACTATGCTTAGATGGATTTTATAAGTATATTTGACTATGTTAACCTATTGAACGTAGTTATGATTTTATCTTAAATCGTGCTTGCTTCACCATGGCAATCAAAGTTTGGTGAGCATCTTCTGAGTCTACCAAAATATGATCGAATTGAATCCGCACTGGCACAGTTTGTTGATTTACCTCTGCTGTCAAATTCATCCCTTGAGAGTCAATGGAGAGCATTTTGGCACTTGTGACATCTGTCACACCCCCAAAAGCCTGGGCATAAAGAACTACAGCATTAGCGTGGTCATCATTCATATGAGTGCAAATGCGTGAGCTAATTTCAGGGGAGAAGTAATCAGACATGGTGGATTAAAAACTTGGTAATACAGTAATGATCTCAGATTTTAACAGTTAACGACTTTTCACCCATTTAACTACTGCTTGGGTTAAACCATCTAAAGTATATTCCTCAGCCTCAACATCGACACGCCCTAATAAGGATTGGCAGGTTTTTGATGTTTCCGGACCAATAGCAGCAATGCAAACATCTGCTAAAATATGGCTGATGTCACAGTGATCGGCAAATACCTCTTGTAAGAGTTGACAGAAGAATTTGACAGTTTTAGAACTAGCAAAGGTAATTATATCTACAGTCCGATTTTGCAAGGCTAACTTTGCTAACTCTGGTATATTTGTGGGACAGCGAGATTGATATGCAGCTACTTCTACAACTACCGCACCTTGAGCAGTCAATTCGGCAACTAAAACATCCCTTCCACCGCTTTCTACCCTGGGAAATAAAACCTTTTGACCCTGTAGTGATTCGGGGAAATTAGCCACCAAAGCATCAGCGATAAAATTAGGGGGAATAAAATCGGGTTTAAGTCCCCGTTGTTGCAGACTTTGGGCTGTTTTTTCACCTACCACAGCAATTTTAATGTTACTCAGAGCACGAACATCTTGACCTTGGGCGAATAATCTGGTAAAAAAGTAATCTACCCCATTGGTAGAAGTGAGAATTAGCCAGTGAAAATCTGCCAAATTAGCGATCGCCAGGTCTAAACCTGACCAACTGGAAGGGGGGACAATTTCTAAAGTAGGCATGGAAATCACAGTCGCACCCAATGCCGAGAGGCTATCGGTAAATTGGCTCGATTGTCCAGAGGAACGAGTCACCAGAATAGTTTTACCTGTGAGGGGGGAATTATTTAACATAGGTGGAGAGTCAAAAGCTTGATCTTTTAAGGATATTCTCTGAGGTTGTAGGTAATTACGTAATTTTACAACTTCCCCAATCACAATTACCACCGGGGAGAGATAAACGCCCTGGGTTTGTGTGAGAATATTTTTAAGTTCTCCTACCCAAACTTGTTGATCAGGAGTTCCCGCCCAACGAATAATAGCAATAAGGGTATATGGTGATCGACCTTGCCTGATGAGTTGATGTATAATCTCAGCCAGATGAGTTCCTCCCATCAATATTACCAGAGTGTCCAACCCAGATAAAGCTTCCCAATCTAAAACATCTGGTTCATGGGCTGTGAGGACAGCAAAACAACGACTAAGTACAGCATCAGTCAAAGGAATCCCAGCCATTAAAGGAGCTGCTAAGGCCGAAGAAATTCCTGGTATGACTTCAAACTCACAAGACTGAGCTTGCAAAGTTGTAATTTCCGGGTTACAGCGACCAAAAATAAATGGATCCCCAGATTTTAATCGTACCACCTGTTTACCTTGCAAACAATAGTCAACCAGTAATTGATTAATTTCCCCTTGGGGTGTGCTAGGTTGACCACCACGTTTACCAACATCCAGGCACAGACAATCAGGTCTGACATACTGTAATAGTTGCTGATTTACCAGAGCATCGTAGACTAACACCTCAGCCATAGCCAGAAGATTGTAAGCCTTTACCGTCAGATATGCCACATCTCCAGGTCCAGCACCCACCAGATAAACCTTACCCTTTTGTTCTGTCATAAATTGAACCTGTGAAACCACCCAGAAAACAAATAAATTTTACTACAAAAACTGGAATTAACCTGCAATTAAAAACCCTGAGAACTTGGCGTTAATCGGCGTAAAAAACTAGGAATCACCCCCCCCAAAAATCAATGAAAAAAATAGCAATAATCACTACAAATTAGATTTTATAAAATAGCAACTTCATTACAACTTTAAAAATAGATTCAAGGGACAATGAGTGCAGAAAAGAATACTCAAAATTTGCGCTCGGAGACGAATAATGGTAGCGATCGCAGAGAACGTACAGCATAGACTAAGTATACAGACTGTAGAAATTGCCCCTAACACAACGGCGATTCGCTCTCTTGATTGGGACCGCGATCGCTTCGATATCGAATTCGGACTGCAAAACGGTACGACATACAACTCATATCTAATTAGGGGTGAGCAGACAATTTTGATTGATACTTCCCACCAGAAGTTTCGTCAACTATATTTAGACACACTCAAAAGTCTTGTGAACCCCAAGACAATCGATTACATAATAGTTAGCCACACAGAACCAGACCATAGCGGTCTAGTAGAAGATGTATTGCAGTTAGCACCCAGAGCCACAGTATTAGCCTCAAAAATTGCCCTACAGTTTTTAGAAGGTTTAGTACACGAGCCATTTTCCAAGCGCATCGTTAAAAGTGGCGATCGGATTAATATTGGCAAAGGACACGAAATAGAATTTGTGAGTGCGCCCAATCTGCACTGGCCAGATACAATCTTCAGCTATGATCGCAAAACCCAAACCCTGTTCACCTGTGATGCATTTGGGATGCACTTCTGTGACGATCGCACCTTTGACGAAGACTTAGAAGCGATTGAACCAGACTTTAGATTTTACTATGACTGCCTCATGGGTCCCAATGCCCGTTCTCTACTAAACGCCATGAAGAGAATGGGGGAACTGGGAAAAATTAACATGATCGCCAATGGTCACGGGCCAATACTCTACCATCACATAGATATATTAACTGACTGCTACCAAACTTGGAGCCAAAGACAAGCTAAAACAGAAACCACAGTTGGGTTATTTTATGTTTCCCAGTATGGATATAGCGATGAGCTAGGTTTAGCCATAGCTGAAGGTATCCAAAAAACCGGAGTGGGAATAGAAGTCATTGACCTAGGCACAGCCGAACCCCAAGAAATTCAAGAGCTAGCAGGTAGAGCCGCCGGATTAATCATCGGTATGCCCCCTTCCAGTGCTGTAGCAGCAAGAGCCAGTATCAGTTCACTATTATCCGTAGTCAAAAACAAACAACTAGTAGGTTTATTTGAATGTTACGGCGGTGACGACGAACCCATTGATACCCTGCGGCGGAAATTTATCGACCTCGGTGTCAAAGAAGCCTTCCCTGCTATTCGCATTAAACAATCTCCCACAGATTTAACATTCCATCTGTGCCAAGAAGCCGGTATAGACCTGGGACAATTACTGATGCGCGAACGCAACATCAAGCAAATCAAAGCCCTTGATGTCAACATGGAAAAAGCCCTGGGGCGGATTAGCAACGGACTGTATATTGTCACCACCCAAAAAGGTGATGTTAAAAGCGCCATGTTAGCCTCCTGGGTAGCCCAAGCCAGCCTACAACCTTTAGGATTCACCATAGCAGTAGCCAAAGACCGCGCCATTGACTCCTTAATGCGAGTAGGGGATCATTTCGTCCTCAACGTCCTAGAAGAAGGAAATTATCAAGAACTGAAAAAGCAATTTCTCAAGCGCTTACTTCCCGGTGCTGACAGATTTGCTGGTGTGAAAACCCAACCCGCCAAAAACGGCTCTCCCATCCTCACCGATGCTCTAGCATACATGGAATGTGAAGTCCAAAAGAGCATGGAGTGCAGCGACCACTGGCTCTTATACTGCACAGTTCAAGAAGGTCGTGTTTCTAAATCTGATGCACTCACAGCAGTTCGCCATCGCAAAGTAGGTAACTACTACTAATTAGGGAATGGGGAATAGGTATTAAGTATTTCCCCCCCTTTTAAAACATCCTCTTATTTTTGGCAAAAATCTATGAGCAATTCCAAACCCCGTGACGTACAAGTTATCCCCGTCGCTACAAACACCACATTTATTAGAGCGCGTAGTTGGTCACGCCTGCGGTTTGAAATTGAATACGCAAGAGAAAGAGGCACTACCTCCAATTGTTATTTAATTGAAGGTGATAAAACCGCAATTATTGACCCACCTGCTGAAACCTTCACGGAACTTTATTTAGAGGCGTTGCAGCAGACCCTGAACTTGAAAGAGTTGGATTATGTAATTTTGGGTCATTTTAGCCCCAATCGCTTGCCAACTCTCAAGGCGCTTCTACAATTAGCACCCCAGGTAACATTTGTTTGCTCTCTCCTAAGTGCAGCTAATTTGCGTCATGCTTTCCCAGATAACGCACTAGAAATTCTAGTCATGCGGGGGAAAAAAACCCTTGATTTAGGTAAGGGTCACGTTTTAAAATTCCTACCTCTTCCCAGTCCGCGCTGGCCAGAAGGACTTTGTACCTACGACCAGCAAACCCAAATCCTCTACACAGATAAGCTATTTGGCTCTCATATCTGTGGGGATGAGGTGTTTGATGACCAACCAGAAGCATTACAAGAAGACCAGCGCTACTACTATAACTGTTTGATGGCTCCTCAAGCTCAACACGTAGAAGCAGCTTTGGAGAAAATATCTGATTTGCATGTGAGAATGTATGCTCCGGGTCACGGTCCATTGGTACGTACCGGATTAATGGAACTAACCAACGCTTACGCACAATGGAGCAATGCTCAAAAACACCGTGATATCTCTGTGGCTCTACTTTATGCCTCAGCTTACGGAAATACAGCAATTTTAGCTCAAGCTATGGCGTTGGGATTGACTAAAGGCGGCGCCGCAGTGCAATCAATCAACTGCGAATTTGCTACCCCTGATGAAATCCGCACTGCTATACAACAGTGTGATGGTTTTGTGATTGGTTCCCCCACTATCGGCGGTCATGCTCCCACACCTATTCACACTGCTTTGGGAATCGTCCTCACTGTGGGTGATAGTAATCAACTCGCAGGAGTTTTCGGCTCCTACGGTTGGAGTGGTGAAGCATTTGATTTGATTGAAGGTAAACTTCGCGATGCTGGTTATCGCTTTGGCTTTGATACTTTCAAAGTTAAGTTTAAACCTGATGATGTTACGCTCAAATTCTGTGAAGAAGTTGGTACAGACTTTGCTCAAACCTTGAAAAAATCTCAAAAAATCCGGTTACCCCAACAAGCTGCTACCCCTTTGGAGCAAGCTGTAGGTAGAATTGCTGGTTCAGTTTGTGTTCTATGCGCTCAACAAGGTGATGTCTCTACTGGGATGTTAGGCTCTTGGATTTCACAAGCTACCTTCAATCCACCAGGTCTGACTGTGGCGATCGCCAAGGACCGAGCTATAGAATCTCTAATGTATCCAGGTAGTAAATTTGCTTTGAATATCCTGGAGGAAGGCCATCATTTAGAGTACACGAAGCATTTCCGCAAAAATTTTGCCCCTGGAGAAGACAGATTTGCCAACTTTAGCACCACAGTTGCAGATAATGGCTGTAAAATTCTCACCGATGCCCTAGCTTATCTAGAATGCTCCGTCCAGGAACGCATGGAATGTGGGGATCATTGGGTAATTTACGCAACTGTTGACAATGGTAAGTTAATCAAACCTGATGGTGTGACTGCCATCAACCATCGTAAAACTGGGACTCACTATTAGAGGATGTTTGTCAAGTCATGATTAGTGTATCAACTATTGCTTGACCCCACCCCCTTCCTTACAACGGTAGGTTTTTAATATGATCTGTGAAGGCAAGACCACCGAAGACAAGGAAGGAAAGTGGACAAGGAAGATTTTATACGGACAATGGTCTTTTAATGGGCTATTTTTCTTACTAAGAATACAGACTTTGTACTGTTTTTCT
>NZ_JAQMTM010000004.1:0-4164 GCF_028331085.1 Anabaena sp. CS-542/02 | reverse complement strand
CCGCCTAGTGCTAGGTAAGCGCAGGGGAATAATAATATCCCTGACCAGCCTACGAATACGAAGCGATCGCGCTTTAACCAGTCGTCTAAAGCGTCAAACCACCCTCTTGTACTGGGGGCACGTCCAACTGCGATGGTCATTAGAACGAATCTCCAAATGTTTATAAGTACAGGTCTGCTTATAGATCAGCTTTTGACAGCCATCTTTATGCAGATAGTTTACCAGATTGTCAATCTAGTTTACAAATTTTTACTGACTCTCATAATTATAAGTGCAAATGATGACTTTTTCTAGTTAATTCTGGATTAAATTTTATTTTTTGCCAAAAAAGCCCTCAGAGGGTTGAGGGTTGACCACGGCGACTAATTCGCCATTCCCAATTCCCCATGTGCTAACGCTAAAATGAGTCCTACAGTTACGTTGGACTAATCCTAAATGTTTACCATTGACCTAAGCATCAGAAATACAGCCTTCCCCATATCTGTACAACGTAAGACACAAGAGGATGCTGAAGCTATCTATCAGCTAATTTTGGCCGCTATGCGCTCTGGTAACCCTGACATCGTGGAACTTAAATGTGAGGGTAAGACAGAAAAGAAAATTGCTGTGCGTACAAGTGAAATTTCTGGAGTCCAGATTGTTCAGAAAGATGGTACAACTACTAGCAGTGGTAGACCACCAGGCTTTTTTGCCCTCACTGCTTCTGAATAACTAGGGTATGAAAATGTCAGAATTTGGCATTGAGGTCAAGAATTTAAATTTTAGTTGGCCTAATGGCGCGAAGGCAATCCAATCTTGTTCTCTGGAAGTACCTATAGGTGAATTTTGGATGCTTTTGGGTACAAATGGCAGCGGTAAATCTACATTACTCCGACTACTGGCGGGGCTATTGGCTCCTCAGTCCGGTGAGATTAAGGTTCTAGAACCCGTTGGCTTTGTGTTTCAAAATCCTGATCATCAATTGGTAATGCCAACTGTGGGTGCTGATGTGGCTTTTGGACTGGTAGAAGAAAAGTTACCCCCGGCGACGGTGAGGACAAGGGTTGAGGAGGCGTTGAAGTCGGTGAATTTGTCTACCCTGCAACTACGCCCTATTTATGCTTTGAGTGGGGGACAAAAACAACGAGTGGCGATCGCCGGCGCGATCGCGCGGCGTTGTGAAATTTTACTCTTAGATGAACCGACAGCCCTCTTAGACCCAGATAGCCAATTAGAGTTAGTGGCTAGTGTGAGTCGTTTAGTCAAAAGTCGGGGAATGACGGCTCTGTGGGTAACTCATCGCCTAGATGAGTTGAACTACTGTGACGGTGCTTTTCTACTACAAAATGGCTGTTTAATAGATCAAGGTGATCCTCAGCGTCTGAAGCAAAGGTTGATGACAATGGATAATGGATCAATTTAAATACCCATTTCCTCCCATGCCTTTTTCTGAATAGTTACTAACAATTGAGACGCGCCTTGATCCGGCGCGTTTCTGTTTGAGCAAGCTTTTTGCAGTGAAATCCTATCATCTGATGCAATTTTTTAATGGTTTGTAACATAGAGTTACAAGTAATATTTCAATTACCATGAAATTTATGAATGAATTTTGTTAACTCTAGATAACTGTGATTAAATACCATGCATCGTTCCTTACTACCCGCTGTCTTGTTAGTGGACGGCTACAATATAATTGGCGCTTGGCCTTGCCTGAAAAAAACCCGTGATCATTCAGGACTAGAGGCTGCACGCGGGGAACTAGTCGAA
The DNA here is from genome assembly GCF_028331085.1 of Anabaena sp. CS-542/02. NCBI lineage: Bacteria > Bacillati > Cyanobacteriota > Cyanophyceae > Nostocales > Nostocaceae > Anabaena > Anabaena sp. CS-542/02. Next base: position 2,418 of record NZ_JAQMTM010000004.1, on the reverse strand, counting down.
GTAATGACTAGTTACAGCTCGTTTCTAGGTTATAACACTCAAATAATTTTTGATGCCCAACATCATAAAGCTCCTACTAATCAAGAAATGATTACGGAACTGTTATCAGTTCATTACACTGACTTTGGACAAACCGCAGACACTTATATTGAAAAATCCTGTGCATCTCTACGGGAGCAAAAAGCGCAGTCTCTGATTAATCGGGTAATTGTGGCCACATCTGACCGCGCCCAACAGTTGATAGTTCAGGGCTATGGGGCTGAATTGTTGTCTGCACAACAGCTTTGTAGTGACGTGCAAGGTACAATTTCTCGGATGCGAGATAAATATCAAAAACCCAAACAACCCAAAGGTCGGTTTTTAGCCAATTCCATTGATGCCAAAGCACGCCAACGATTAGCTCAGTTGAGAATGGGGTTATAGTAGCCCATGGAGTCTAAAGGGCGATAACCCTGTACTGGTAAGGGTTTGGGCTGCGGTGTGATCATAATTAAATATCTACAAAAAAAAAGTTTGGTAAAACACTTGCCAAATTCTATATGTTGGGTTTAAGATTATTACTTGTGAGCGTTCCTCAGTAGCTCAGCGGTAGAGCGATCGACTGTTAATCGATTGGTCGCTGGTTCGAATCCAGCCTGGGGAGTTAAATTAAATAGTTTTGAGTAGAGACAATACTAGAATACCGGACTTATTAGAGAAGTCAGCCAGGGGTATATAATATATTTTCCTTATCGCCAGGAAAGGCTTTATATTGCCAAATCAGTGATACTATTGGGGTAATTATGTCATCTATCTATAGATATTTGAGAAGATAAATCATATTCACATCCAATCAAGGCGAGCGCCCTTAATATCCAAACTTTTCTCAGAAATCGCGGATATTTTACCCAGTGTCCACAGTAGGTGTTATCCGTGGGCGATCGCACCAGCGCTGCTGCTAAAGCTTGCACTCGGCTTGAGCCGAAGTGCAGATCGCTGTTGACTATTAATACTTCTGACCTGTCAACGGTCAACCGTCAACAGTTAACAGTCAACAATCATGGAAGTTATAATCAAATCAAGCTATACATAAACTATTATGACTAAATGGTTTAATACTGCTGGCCCTTGTAAGCCAAATATCCACTATACCTTACCCACAAGTCAGCGGTTACCAGAGTTAAAACGCCTGATTGAGCAAGAGAATTACTTTGTTATCCATTGACCCAGACAAACCGGTAAAACCACTGCCATGCTCACCTTAGCACAGGAGTTAACAGCCAGTGGCAAGTACACCGCGGTCTTACTATCCTTAGAAGTGGGCGCAGTATTTCCCCATGAGCCGGGAACTGCTGAAAGGGCAATTTTAGATGAGTGGAAACAGTCGGTTAATTTCACCTACCAGCCAATCTACAGCCCACTACATGGACAGAAGTAGGTACTGGATCCCAAATTGGCACATTTTTAAGTACTTGGGCAACTGATTCACCCTTACCCCTGGTGGTATTCTTAGATGAAATTGACGCTTTAAGTGATGAAACTTTAATTTCTGTACTGCGACAATTACGCTCCGGTTATCCTAGTCGCCCCCAATGTTTCCCCCAATGTGTGGCGTTAATCGGGATGCGGGATGTACGTGATTATAAGGTAGCCTCTGGTGGTAGCGATAGATTAAATACCTCTAGCCCCTTTAATATTAAGGTAGAGTCTTTAACTTTAAATAATTTTACTTTGGAAGATGTAAGGAATCTATACGCACAACACACCCAAGCCACGGGGCAAATTTTCACCCCCGAAGCCATTAATCACGCCTACTATTTAACCCAGGGTCAACCTTGGTTAGTTAATGCGATCGCCCGTCAAGTTACAGAATATTTAGCAGAAGATACCAACATTCCCATCACAGTAGATTTAATCAATCAAGCTAAAGATATCTTAATTCAAAGACAAGACACCCACTTAGATAGTTTAGCAGAGCGACTGCGAGAAGATAGAGTTAAGGCAATTATTCAACCCATGTTAGCTGGGGAAGAATTGCCAGATGTGCCTAATGATGATATTCGTTTTCTCCTAGATTTAGGATTGTGTCGCTATCATCCCATCAGAGGTTTAGAAATTGCCAACCCCATATATAGAGAAGTTTTACCTAAAGTTTTAGCCTATACTCCCATTATGTCCTTAGGGGTGATTGAACCTGAATGGTTGAGTGCCAGTGGTGAATTAATCCCAGAAAAATTATTAGACTTATTTTTAGACTTTTGGCGACAACATGGGGAACCATTATTTAAAAGTACCCCTTACCCAGAAATTGCTCCCCACTTAGTATTAATGGCATTTTTACACCGGGTTGTTAATGGTGGTGGGAGCTTAGAGCGGGAATACGCTATAGGCTCCGGGAGGATGGATATATGTTTAAGGTATGGGGATGTGGTCTTAGGG
>NZ_JAQMTM010000003.1:0-10039 GCF_028331085.1 Anabaena sp. CS-542/02 | reverse complement strand
TGCGTACTTCCTTAAACTGTTTGGGTGCAGTCCCAGTTGTTTGACTGCTTCTCGTAGTGGTACATAAGCCATACCACTATCTGAGCATTTATGAGGATATGTAATCTATTATTAGTAAATAACTAGCTATTGACTAACCCTTTCACCAGAGTAACTTCTCACCGCTTTAGGGTCAGGTGCAAAAGCCAGCCATAGAGGAAATTGCAGTATTGCTAAACTGATTTGCTCTTCGGAATCATCAATTATAATTAAGGGTAATTGATTAGTCTTTACAAGTCGGTCAGCCTTCAAAGCCAAAGCATCGGGTGTTTCAAACAAAGCTACACCCTGGTCAGGACCAAAATCTGTGCGACCAATTCCTAAGCAGTCTTGCAAACCGCGCCGCCATTCACCTAAACGTTCTGGGGAATTTGCTAAAACCAGAGTACGGAGGCGATCGCCATATAAACTGTGTAATATAGAAGCGACAGCCGAAGAAATGAGAATATTCTGCAAGCGGCTTCCCATGGTTCGCAAAGCGCCGCGTCCTCCTTGTTTAAAGAACCAGTTAGCAACTCGTTCTGCGTGAACCGGTTCAAAAGTCCGCCGTAATTGCCAGGGCGGACCATAGTAATCTGGGTTACTACGATACTGGTCAATCAAGCGGCGAATTTTATTTGTAGTCTCTTGAAACTGTTGTTGGGCAAATTGGGGTGTTTGTGGCTGTTGTTGGGTGATTTTCACCTCTGTGACCACAGGTTTGGCTGGTTCGATTGGTGTCAGTTGCAATTGTTCTGCTGACATTGCCAAATCCTGTAAACTACCGGTGAGATAATCCTTAAAGCCTTGCACCCGAATTGCTAAATCTTGAGATGCTCCCGCAAAAGTGGTTCGCATTTCATTACGAATGCGTTCTTGGCGGCGTTCTAGTTGTTCTACAGAAATTTGTAGAGCTTGTTTGCGTTGTTCTAACTGCACCAGTGACTCTTGTACAAGTCGCCCCAGAGAGATTTGAGTTTGAGTGAGTTGTTCTTGAAGGGTTTTGTAAGATGCTTGTAGATTGGCTATTTCCGCCTTTAGGGATGCTTCTTGGCGTTGCAAATCTGCCACTGTATCCTCAGCTTGAGCAGATAGTGAATTATCTTGTTGCTCTACCACTACAGGAGTTTCTGGTTGTTCTACTGCATCTTCAAGGGTTGAGTCTTCTGTGGACTCAATGCGGGCATCTGCCACTTCTGTATGAGGTATGATTGGCACAAGATTTGCATTATTTGGTTGTGTATCAGTAGATGAAGTTGGCGCTTCTGTTTCCAGCAGTGAGTCTGGGGATGAGTTTTCTGCTTCTATTTGTTCCAACCACTCATCCATCTGTTCTGGAGTTTGAGATTCCTCTGGGTTCATAAACAATAATGCAAATAAATAAGTTTCAAGAATATAGTCTAGATGCAAAACCACTGAGCACTGAGGCTCACAGAATTTAGAAAATAGCTCATATCCGTGGACAACGTGATTCTAGACAAGATTTCAGGGTTTTGGGGTCAAATAAAATCGGTAAAAAGTGAATGCTATTGACTTCCTTAAAATAAAACAGGATAGGGATTCGATGCCAAAATATCCGCCAGTTTTGCCATTCCTGATAGGGAAAGCGCCGCAGTAATTTTTCCCCTCGATAGATGTCTAAATCTGTGGCGGTGAACTGTAAACGTATTGTTGCGGTTTGCAACAACAGAAATAAGCCCAATAATGCAATTACCGCCCCTACCCAAACTTGCACTACCAATAGAGGTATGGCAGAAATCAGCAATACAATGGGGATATTATAACTAGGCTGGAGTTGCACAGTTGAGGTGGAATCAGTTGTAAATGAACTGGTCACAGTTTCCCATCCTGTTTTATTGGTAAACATCTATCCTATTTTACGGGTTCTGGGTTTGATTAACTTGCCGAGTTATTGGTGAACAGATCCCAGTCCTGGTCAAAAACCTTCTACCAATGCACTCCCGGTTCCCTGAAACATTAACCATGAGAGAAAAAAGTTACTAATAAATATAATTAGTAAGGAAGTAACAACAGCCGTTGTGGTGGATTGTCCCACGCCTTTTGCTCCTCCCTTGGTCGTTAAACCCCAGCTGCAACCAATGACGGCGATTAATAAGCCAAAGCAACAGGCTTTAATTAAGGCGCTGATGATATCCCCAATGGTGATCAGGTTACGAGCTGAGTCTAGAAATACCGTATCGGGTATACCATATATATTTGTGGCAATTATTAATCCCCCTAAAATCCCTGTGATTAAAGACAGGAGGGTTAAAATCGGCAGCATTAAGCAGCAAGCCAGTAGCCGAGGGATAACGAGGTAATCAATGGGGTCTGTTTTTAAGATGAATAAAGCATCGATTTGCTCGGTTACCCGCATCGTCCCAATTTCGGCTGCAAAGGCGGATCCGACTCTTCCAGCCAAAACCACGGCGGTAAGTACTGGTGATAATTCTCTTGTTAATGCTACCGCTAGGACTCCGCCAACTAGATTACTAGCGCCAAAGTTAATAAACTCCCGCGCTACCTGAATCGTAAATACTGCGCCCACAAATACAGCCGTTAACAGGGTAATAAATAGGGAGTCTGGCCCCACAGTGGCCATTTGCTCTACAGTATTGCGCCAATTAATTTTTCCCCTTAATAGGTGAACTATTACTTGTCCACCCAGGAAAATCGCCGCCAGCAGTCGCTGACTCCATGCTCCTAAACTGGATTTGGATTTAGTTTCACTCAATGTTTTTTAGCTAACTCGGTAACTGCATTCAGGATAGCGGATCTCTGTTGTTTGGGGAACCGCTCATTGGTCATTAGTCATGAGTAAATTACAATCTTCCCCCCCTACTCCCTGGGTGAAACATTAACTTAATTTAAAGGTCATCTCATAAAGTAAAGTTGTTTAAATCGATTTTTGATGCCATTCTTACGAAAGAATATAGACTGAAAGCTATGTTTGGCAAGTGTTTTAGAGAATTTTATACTTTCTCCCGCTCACATCATCTGATTTATAGCAACAGCCAAGGTAATTTAAGCATAAACTATAAGTAGTCCCTTTTCATGTGAAGCGATCGCTTGCTATAGGTATAGCAGTAACCACAAGTGTTAGGACATTTCCCCAATCCTTCCCATTCTCTGTTCCCTGTTCCCTGTTCCCTGTTCCCTTAAAACCACAATTATGATGTCCTAACGTGTATGCGTAGTGCTATATACAAAGAGTCTAAAAATTTCATTAAGATTGCTGATAACACCATGTCTACTGATTTTTGGTCTAGAGTAAATTAGGTCTTTTCATCGCTAGGCATTTTATATTGAGTGTATTACAGAGGTTTTTTAACTGCTCATGGTCTGGCCTTTCAAGTCTAAGTTTCGTAAACAAATTGCCCGGATTGAAATTACTGGTGCTATCGGTGCTTCTACTCGCAAGCGCGTGTTAGAAGCCCTAAAAACCATAGAAGAGAAAAAGTTTCCCGCTTTACTCCTGCGTATTGATAGTCCTGGGGGTACAGTGGGAGATTCTCAAGAAATCTACAGCGCCCTGAAGAGGTTACGCAATCAAATCAAAATCGTCGCCAGCTTTGGCAATATTTCGGCTTCTGGCGGTGTCTACATTGGCATGGGAGCAGAACATATCATGGCTAATCCTGGTACAATCACTGGTAGTATTGGTGTAATTTTGCGAGGTAACAACTTGGAACGGTTGCTGGAAAAAATCGGTGTTTCCTTCCAAGTGATCAAGTCTGGCCCCTACAAAGATATTTTGGCATTTGACCGCCAACTGACTGTACCAGAACAAAGCATCCTGCAAGAGTTAATTGACGTGAGTTATCAGCAGTTTGTCAAGACCATCGCTGAGGCGCGTTCTCTAGAACTAGAAACTGTTAAGACTTTTGCTGATGGTCGGATTTTCACCGGGGAACAGGCTTTAGAATTAGGTATTGTAGACCGTCTGGGAACTGAAGAGGATGCAGTGCGCTGGACGGCGGAAATGGTGGGTCTTGATCCGGATAAGACACCCTGCTATACCCTAGAAGAACGAAAACCTTTATTGAGTCGCGTTCTACCCGGAAGCCGTCTGGTTTCATCAGGGCTGGGGGCGGGAATTGATTGGTTGGAATTTGAAATGTCTACCAGTGGTCTGCCACTGTGGTTATATCGACCTTAAATAATTAGCAGTCATTGTAAAAAAATTACAATGACTGATGACCAATGAGTAATGTAAGGAGGATTTTGGCGTGGAGTGGCAAATGCGGGCTATTCGCGGAGCAACAACCGTTGCTGAAAATACTATTGAAGGGATTAGAGAAGCGGTAACCGAACTAATAGATCAACTAGAACAAAGGAATCAACTCCAGCCAGAAAAGATGATTAGTGTGACTTTTTCGGTGACACGTGATTTAGATGCGATTTTTCCGGCGGCCATCGCGCGATCGCGTTCTGGGTGGGATAATGTGGCAATGTTGGATGTACAACAAATGCACGTCGAAGGTAGCTTAGAGCGTTGCATTCGGTTTCTTATCCACGCTTACCTTCCAGCTTCTACACCAATTAATCATATTTATTTACGCCAAGCTGCTAAATTACGTCCAGATTGGAGTTTATCCCAGCCGTTACAACCATCACAGCAGGCAGTTAAGTCAAAAGTTTAAAATTTGACTGTCAATTATATGTAAAAATTAGCACGAAATGAGCTATTACGGTAGTGATGCGGCTCAACCTGCTGCCATGGGCGGGAGAATGTTTAATGAGCGGGTAACTGGTGTGTGCGTAAAACTAGAAGATTTTCTGACCATTCTCTCCAAAATGGAGCAGCCACTAGTAATTGTCACAAGTGAAGGGTATTTCACAAAAATTTATAAGTATCTCACAGCATATAAAGGTTTTGTGTTTTTCACGGAATCTTTAGAAAAATTGGAACTTGGTAGCAAGATTGAGGTGATTTACGCTCAAAGCTTATCTACTGAGATTTGACCTTTTGTGTGCACAAAACCAGCCCACCCAAGGTGGGCTGGGGTATTTCTATTGGTGATGACGATGAAATCTAATGCCGATAAAAATATCGTAAACAAATTCCAGAAAGTCCTTTTTCTGCAATAAACCTGATGTCTGAGGACTACCCTTTTCATCTAACAACGGCTTCATTGCATAATAAGCAGGTTGGTAATTATACCAAGGAATAGAAGGCCAAAGATGATGAATCAGGTGGTAATTCTGTCCTAAAATCAGGATATTTAGGAGTTTACCAGGATAGACCCGGGCATTTTTCCAGCGATCGCGTTCCACAAAGGGACGATGTGGTAAATAATCAAAAAATAATCCTAGTGCTATCCCCACTAAAAAAGCCGGGATAAACCAAAAATTGAGAATGTAACCTAAAAAATGATACTGAATGGAAATATAAAAAATTGTGCCGACAATTAAGCGGCTAATGAACCATTCCAATAGTTCGTAGTTACGCCACAGTCGCCGCTGAAAGAAAAACACTTCATGGTACAAAAAACGTACTGCTATCAACCACAACGGTCCCCCTGTGGAGACGTAATGATCCGGGTCGTTCTTGGGGTCATTGACATGGGCGTGATGCTGTAAATGCACCCGTGTAAATACGGGGAAGGCAAAAGCTAAGATCAGGGCGCTACCATGGCCTAACATGGCATTAATGATTCGGTTACGATGGGCAGATTGGTGACAAGCATCGTGAATCACAGTGCCGGCACAATGTAGAGCAATGGTATTAATGGTAAAGCACAACCAATCTGGCCACTGCCAGAGCCAGTAACCAAAGTTAGATAACACCAGCATTGTTACCGTGGAGAAAAACAGTAGCAGTGTGGGATTAAAATCACCAGGAGGCGCTAAAAATTCCTTGGGGGGGATTTTTAGTGACTTCTGTGCCTCCAATGTGAGCATTCTTAACTCCTTGTTTAATGAAACATTACGAATATACGATAAACATGAGTAAATAATAAACTTTTGTAAGCTTTTATTTAGCAAGATTTAACTTGATATTTGCCGAAGCCCAGATGAATAACGCTATGATTCCAGAGGAGAGATAAGTTTTTCTGCTCGCGTAGGGTGTCTAGGCAACCAATAAAGAGTTGACTGAAAAATCTATATTCAGGAGGATGGAACCCAGTTTGGTGTACGATATCTACTCTATCTCACAAATCTTGGGAAATCTTAACCAGGGTAAAATTATCATTTCTGTTGCGAGTGACTCTCAAACCCCCATTCATCCTCCGCCTCTGTTGGTTATGGATATAACAGAGACTGAAAACTAAACGCCCCTTAAATTAATATGAATCTCTAGATAGAGATAGCCCCCTAGAATCAGCCCCTATGCAATTAAGAGACTCTCTACGCCGGACAAAAATTGTTGCTACAATTGGGCCTGCCACTAGCAGCCCAGAAAACCTGAAGGCGATTATCGAAGCTGGTGCGACTACACTGCGGCTCAACTTCTCCCACGGTACTCATGCTGACCATCAGCGTAGTATTCGCTTAATTCGACAAACTGCTTTTGAATTAAATCAACCTGTGGCAATTCTCCAAGACTTGCAAGGGCCAAAAATTCGCTTAGGTAGGTTTGAAAATGGGTCGATAATTTTAGAAAAAGGCGATCGCTTCACCTTGACAAATCGCCCAGTTGTCGGCTCCCAAGAAATTAGCTGCGTCACCTACGATTATTTAGCCCAAGAAGTGCCTACAGGTGCGAAAATCCTCCTCGACGATGGGCGAGTAGAAATGGTGGTAGAGGATATTAACCCTGACAAAGGCGATTTACATTGTCGTGTCACGGTAGCTGGTAAGTTATCTAACAATAAAGGTGTTAACTTTCCGGGTGTTTACCTATCCATTAAGGCCATGACCGACAAAGACCGCGAGGATCTCATGTTTGGTCTAGATCAAGGTGTAGATTGGGTAGCGCTTTCCTTTGTCCGTAACCCCCAGGACATCATCGAAATTAAAGAGTTAATTTCTAGTACTGGTAAGCAGGTTCCAGTCATTGCCAAAATTGAAAAACATGAAGCCATTGAACAAATGGAACAAGTTCTGGCTTTATGTGATGGTGTGATGGTGGCTAGAGGTGACTTGGGTGTAGAACTACCTGCTGAAGATGTCCCTGTGCTGCAAAAGCGGTTGATTGCTACAGCTAATCGCTTAGGGATTCCCATCATCACCGCTACCCAAATGTTAGACAGCATGGTGAGTAATCCCCGTCCTACTCGTGCTGAAGTCTCAGACGTGGCTAATGCCATTTTAGACGGTACGGATGCTGTGATGCTATCGAATGAAACTGCTGTGGGTAATTATCCTGTGGAAGCAGTGGCTACCATGGCGAGAATTGCTGAACGCATGGAACAGGAAGCGGCACAAAATTCGGCCTTACTTTCCCACCGAGATGAGCGACGTTCTATTCCTAATGCTATTAGTCAAGCTGTGGGACAAATTGCTCAACAATTGGGCGCAGCGGCAATTATGACCCTGACACAAACAGGGGCTACAGCTCGGAATGTTTCTAAGTTCCGTCCCCATACCCCGATTTTGGCTGTGACACCCCATGTGAATGTGGCACGACAATTACAGATGGTTTGGGGTGTGAAACCATTGTTGGTACTAGGTTTACCTTCTACTGGGCAGACTTTTCAAGCCGCTATCAATGTGGCTCAAGAGCATAACTACCTGTCTGAAGGTGATTTAGTGGTGATGACTGCGGGTACTCTTCAAGGTGTTTCCGGCTCTACTGATTTAGTTAAGGTTGAGGTGGTGACCGCTGTGCTAGGTCAGGGTATTGGGTTGGGACAGGGTTCGGTAAGTGGTCGTGCTAGGGTGGCTCACACTGGTATGGATGTGAGTAATTTTAATCCCGGAGATATTTTGGTGGCACCCCGGACTGATGCGGATTTTGTTGAGGCAATTCGTAAGGCTGGCGGTATTATTACTGAGGAAGAAAGTCTAACCAGTCACGCTGCTGTCATCGGTTTGCGTCTGGGTGTCCCTGTGATTGTGGGTGTGAAAACAGCAACCCAGGTAATTCGTGATGGAGCAATTCTTACTCTGGATATGCAGCGGGGTTTGGTCTATTCTGGGGCCCTGGGAGCTTCTTAATCTGAATTACTGCAAAAATCTATTCTCTGGTAAATCTGGCTATGGGGAATTTGGCAATTTGCGGAAGCTAAGGTTAAGATTCCGTTTTGAGCGTCAGATTCTCTTAACAGCCAGTTACCTTCTGGAGTTTTGCTAAACTGTTCAATATGAATTGTATACTGGTCAATTAGTATATAGCATTTCCCATGCTCGTGAGGTACAAAGTTGTTTAGTTTCAGGGAACAGGGAACAGGGAACAGGGAACAGGGAACAGGGAACAGGGAATAGGCAATTGATGTGTAATTCATTAGCCTGAAAAAGGCTATATATTCTTGCAATTCCGGGAGGGAACGGTAATAAGTAAATTTATCTCCTCTATCTCTACTGCTGGTAGAGAAAGTCCTAAGTTGACAATTTCATAGACAAAACTATACTTATATTGACAAAAAGCGATATATTTTTAGTAAAAAATCAACTACTTGATATATAATAGGGTGATATCAAGTATTGAATTGAGACTATTGCCGACGCGAAAACCAAGCAATGATGGTGGTAGTATTTTTCAGAAACTTAATTGGAACACAATCGCGTCTGGCTAAGGCGTGCAAGTCTACTGAGGGATAACCGCTCCCATGCCCCCTTTGAAGTAGAAAGTAAAGTCTAGCTTTATCTAGGTTTTATATAGCAGTTTGCACAACCATAGGATTTTTGTGTGAAGGCTGGAGTAAGCTAACTTTAGCCTAACATTCATAAGTAGCGGGATAAAACTTCTGCAGTCGCAAGTCCGGTTTTTTCCCAACTGAATTGACTGGCTCTATTTATACCTAGGGTAGAGAGGTGCGATCGCATTTGCATATCTTCAGCTATCATCTGCATAGCTGCGGTAATTTCTGCCCTGTTATAAGGATTAATTAAAATCGCTGCTTCCCCCGCTACCTCTGGAAGGGAAGAAAGATTAGAAGTAATCACTGGAGTCCCACAAGCCATTGCTTCGAGGACTGGTAAACCGAAGCCTTCCCAGAGAGTCGGAAATACTAGGGCGATCGCATTATGAATAATTTTTGGTAGTTCGTCATAGGATACATAATTGAGAAATTTTGTCTGTTGAGTAATTCCCAACTCTGCGACCTGGGTTTGTAAAAGTGGTGTGTAACGCCTATCAATCGGACCTGCTAACCATAGTTGATATTCACCCCTATTTGGTAGCTCCGCAAAAGCAGCTATAAGCCGGTGTAAATTTTTATAAGGGTCATGTCTTCCTAGATAGAGAAAATATGGCGGATTGTCGGGTGATTTTTCTTGAAAAGTGTGAAAATTTTCACGATCATAACCTAGGAGAATGGGGGTGATTTGACTGGCGGGAATTTGATAAAAATTAATGATATCCTCTGCTGTCGTTTGGGAATCGCAGATTATGTGTTGTGCTTGTTTGAGGACTTGGGGAACGTAGTAACGATGGTAAGCTGTCAAGGGTGAGAAGGATTTAGGAAAGCGCAATGGTATTAAGTCGTGGGACACTACCACAAAACGACAGTTACTATAAAGCGGTGCTTCTGGTAAGGGGGAAAATAACAAGGGAGATTTGAGGTGATGATAGATTTGGGGAAGTTGGAACTGTGTCCACAGTAAGCGGCGCAAATGTCCTTTTGTGCCTTGAGCGGGGGTAAGATTATTGGGAACTGGGTAGCAGTTAAATTCTGGGTCTTTTTGTGCTGTTAATAAGGTGGGATATAGAGATTTTAAATAAGGGAAGATATTTTGAGCGTAGTTACTAATCCCTGTTGGTTGTGAGGAAAGAATAGATAAATTTATAATTAGTTGGTTATCTAATGTTTTCATTAAATCCATTAATTGTACTTGTCAATTTTTAACTAAAAAATTAAATAACTCAAGGGATTAGGGGAACAGGGAACAGGGAACAGGGAACAGGGAACAGGGA
>NZ_JAQMTM010000043.1:0-33177 GCF_028331085.1 Anabaena sp. CS-542/02 | reverse complement strand
TGAATGGTTCCCTAAATATATTAAGAAAGGTAGCTGGGGACTCTATCTTTGATGGAAACTCAGTAGAGAGGCTTGTAGTTAGCCCAGTAAGGTTTAGACCTTACCAAGCTAAAAATATTTGACTATATTTTTAGTAACTATATTGCAGTACTATCAGCTTTTGCTTGGAGACTTATATGTCCTTTGTACCATTACATATTCACAGTGACTATAGTTTGCTCGATGGAGCTAGTCAGCTACCGGAGTTGGTCGATCAAGCCATCGCTCTGGGGATGAAAGCGATCGCCCTGACTGATCATGGTGTCATGTATGGTGCTGTAGAATTGATTAAAATCTGCCGGAGTAAAAACATTAAGCCAATTATTGGCAACGAAATGTATATCATCAACGGCGATATTACCAAACAAGAACGCCGCCCCAAATATCATCAAGTTGTTTTAGCTAAAAATACTCAAGGTTACAAAAACTTAGTTAAAATTACCACAATTTCCCACCTGGAAGGGGTACAAGGTAAGGGAATTTTTTCTCGTCCTTGTATTAATAAAGATCTACTCAAACAATATCGTGAAGGTTTAATCGTCACTAGTGCTTGTTTAGGTGGAGAAATACCCCAAGCAATTCTCAGTGGTAGACCAGAGATAGCCCGGAAAATTGCCAAGTGGTATCAAGAACTATTTGGGGATGATTACTATTTAGAAATTCAAGACCACGGATCTCAAGAAGACCGCATTGTCAATGTAGAAATTGTTAAAATTGCGCGGGAATTAGGAATTAAATTTATTGCGACTAACGATTCTCATTTTATATCTTGTTTTGATGTGGAAGCACATGACGCTTTACTATGTATTCAAACTGGACAGCTAATTAGTGAAGATAAAAGGATGCGTTATAGCGGCACGGAATACCTCAAATCCACAGCAGAAATGAAACTGTTATTCCGTGACCATTTACCAGATGATGTCATTGCTGAAGCTATCAGCACCACTGCAGAAATTGCTGATAAAGTGGGAGTTTATAATATTATGGGTGAACCTCAGATTCCCACACCATACATACCTTCAGGTCATACTCCCGACACTTACGCTGAAGAAGTAGCTTGGCAAGGACTATTAGAAAGGTTAAACCGCAAATCCCGCAATGAAGTTGAGCCAGTATATAGAGAAAGATTAGAATATGAATTAAAAATGCTCCAGACTATGGGGTTTTCTACCTACTTTTTAGTAGTTTGGGATTACATCAAATTTGCCAGAGATAATAACATTCCTGTAGGTCCTGGTCGTGGTTCTGCTGCTGGTTCTTTGGTGGCTTATGCTATGCGAATTACTAATATAGACCCGGTACACCATGGTTTATTATTTGAGCGATTCTTGAACCCGGAACGTAAATCAATGCCTGATATTGATACAGATTTTTGCATTGAAAAACGTGACAAAGTGATTGAATATGTAACTGAAAAATATGGTAAAGATAGAGTTGCTCAAATTATTACTTTCAACCGCCTCACCTCTAAATCCGTTTTAAAAGATGTCGCTAGAGTGTTGAATATTCCCTATGGGGAATCAGACAAAATGGCGAAATTAATTCCCGTAGTCCGGGGTAAACCCACTAAACTCAAAGTGATGATTTCCGACGAAACCCCAGCACCAGAGTTTAAGGAAAAATACGATAATGATCCGCAAGTCCGCCATTGGGTTGATATGGCCATGCGAATTGAAGGAACTAATAAAACTTTTGGTGTCCACGCTGCTGGGGTGGTGATTTCTGCTGACCCCTTAGATGAAATTGTGCCACTGCAAAGGAATAATGATGGTGCGGTGATTACCCAATATTTTATGGAAGACTTGGAATCACTGGGTTTGTTAAAAATGGATTTTCTCGGGTTACGTAACTTAACCCTGATTCAAAAAACAATTGATTTAATTGAACAAAGCAGAGGTTATCGCATTGACCCAGATGAAATTACACGTCAGGAAAGAAAATCTCAAAAAATATTAGCTAAGGGTGAACATACAACTTTACCCAAAGATGTGAAAAAATCCTATGAACTTTTAGAAGCTGGGGATTTAGAAGGAATATTTCAATTAGAATCTTCGGGGATGCGTCAGATAGTCAGAGATTTAAAGCCTTCCAATATTGAAGATATTTCTTCTATTTTGGCACTCTATCGACCCGGACCCCTAGATGCGGGACTCATTCCTAAGTTTATTAACCGTAAACATGGGCGTGAGGTGATTGATTACCAAAATTCTCTTCTCGAACCCATACTGAATGAAACCTATGGAATTATGGTTTATCAAGAGCAAATTATGAAAATTGCTCAAGATATGGCTGGATATTCCCTAGGACAAGCTGACTTATTACGCCGCGCTATGGGTAAGAAGAAGGTTGCAGAAATGCAAAAGCAGCGGGAAAAGTTTGTTGATGGTGCGGCGAAGAATGGGGTAAAAAAACAGGTAGCTGAGGAATTGTTTGATCAAATGTTAAACTTTGCCGAATATTGTTTGAGCTATGATACGCAGGTTTTAACGGTGGAATATGGCTTGATTCCCATTGGGGAAATTGTCCACAAGTCTCTGGAATCTCATGTTTATAGTGTTGATAAAAATGGCAATGTTTATACCCAACCTATTCTACAGTGGCATGATCGGGGAGAACAAGAAGTAGTTGAATATGCTTTAGCAGATGGTTCAATTATCCGGGCGACAAAAGACCATAAGTTTATGACTACTGATGGACAAATGTTACCCATTGATGAAATTTTTACACGGGGATTAGATTTGCTTCAAGTTCCAGGTTTACCAGAGTAAGGATAAAAGTTATGTTGTGCTTGTAACATAACTTTTGAGAGTTAAAATTTTGACTTAATTTACTGGTAAAGTTTTTATAGGGTGTCCATCTGGGTTACTTTTGTTCTTTGAGTGATTTAGTTGGGACTTCGATCGCTTGAATATCAATTGTACCTTCTGGTGTGAAGCGCTGAAAATGTCCTTGTTTTACTGACAATTGCTCTCCACAATTAGGACACTGCACCTGAGTGTTATTTAAACCTGAAAATTCATAATTACAGACGGGACATTGGTCAGTTACTAAATTGCGTTGTAGCCACCAGCGCAAGCCGAAGAAGGCGACAACGGGTGTAAATAACAGCAAACCAAAGATAATTAACAACGAATTTACCAGCCAGCCTAAGCCTAGTGATGCTAGCAACCAGAAAACTGCTAACATAGTCAGCCAAGGTCGCAGTTTTTCCAGACTCAATTCCAAAGATTTAAGGCTCATTTTTGAAATTATTTTCTTGCTCTCCCTCTAGGATAGCGATTTTAATGCCGGGTCAAAAGCCCACGGTCAACCACCAAAGGTCAAGAAATATTAATTGAGTTTTGCGACTATGGGCTTATACCCGATTCCAGGGTTAGTAGCTAGTTTTCTCTGGCGTATTTGAGTATTAATAAACAATTTTTACCATCAGCACTGCGTTCGTAGACAACATGGTCAGCCAATCTTCTCAGCAGAAACCATCCATATCCACCTACTTGGAGTGTACCCGGCTGTGGCTCCGCGATCGCATCAGGATTGAAAGGTTTTCCTTGATCCCAAATTCTCACTTCCAGTCTGTCAATCCATAGACTCACTTCAATTTCGATGGTAGTTTCTGGTGGTAAAGCACTATGGGCGTGACGAACTGCATTGGTAAAACCCTCTGCTAATGCTAAGTTGAGGCGATAAAGTTGGGTTTGTGACCAGCCCAATTGAGACAAATATGTGAGACAAAATTGCTCAAACCATTGTTGTACGTAGTTTAGGAGCTTGAGTTCGCTCTTTACCGCCAGATGGTCTTGCTGCACTATGCTAAGCATTGACCTTGACTTAAATATAATTTCATGGAGGCATTCCCCCGCATAAATGACGGGGGATTGATTCTGGGTTCAAGCAGCGATCGCAGGCCTAGTTACTTTGATATCGCCTCGCCCATCAGCTGTTTTGCACGTAATTTTACGTTGACACCTGTAAGTTTCAAAATAACATCGACCAGAATTACCAGCATCTGTCAAATCAAATTTGAGCGGTTCAGCAGTTCTGAATATCAAATGCTAATTTTGGAGGATGATCTTCAAACTACAGGTGTCAAAGAGGTTTTGCTACTTAGTTTAGAACAATCCCAATGTCAAAGATTTGTCTAATGGTAAAGCAGCACCAATACCTAACCATACAGTTACTAATGTACCAAAGAGGAACACTGTAGTTGCAACTGGACGACGGAAGGGATTTTGGAATTTGTTCACGTTCTCAATAAAGGGAACGAGGATTAACCCCAGGGGTACAGCAGCCATTGCTAACACTCCTAAAAGTTTGTTAGGAAGTGATCGCAAAATCTGGAATACAGGATACAAATACCACTCTGGTAGAATTTCCAGGGGGGTGGCGAAAGGATTAGCTGGTTCACCTGTCATTGCTGGATCTAGCACAGCTAGAGCCACAATACAAGCAAATGAACCCATAATCACAATGGGAAATATATACAGTAGGTCATTAGGCCAAGCGGGTTCACCATAGTAGTTATGACCCATGCCTTTGGCGAGTTTAGCTCTTAACTGAGGATCACTCAGATCGGGTTTTTTCTGCGTTGACATATTTAAATACGCTCTCCTGCTCAAATTCAGTTAAAGCATTTGTAAAAGCCATGAGCTATGAGGCTTACCCTAACGGGGGGGTATCTATAGCTTTGAGCTTCAAATACAAATCTTTGTTTTTATTGTCGCTTATGAGCGATAAATTGCTGATTTCTCATAAGTTTAAAACAAACATTTGCATCTGGGAACTCAAAGCTGTCGCCTTTTCCCATTGTGGCTTTATTGGATTACAAAGGACCGGAAATACCTTGCTTGCGGATCATCAAGAAGTGGAACAGCATGAACACCGCAATTAACCAAGGCAGTATAAAGGTGTGAGCGCTATAGTAGCGAGTCAGGGTTGCTTGACCAACACTAGAACCACCGCGTAACATATCAGAAATAAAAACGCCAACTACCGGAATTGCTTCTGGTACGCCGCTGACGATTTTTACCGCCCAGTAACCAACTTGGTCCCAAGGTAGGGAGTAGCCTGTAACACCAAAAGAAACAGTGATGACTGCTAGAATCACACCGCTGACCCAAGTCAATTCCCGGGGCTTTTTGAAACCACCGGTGAGGTATACCCGGAAGACGTGCAAAATCATCATTAACACCATCATGCTGGCAGACCAGCGATGGATGGAGCGAATCAGCCAACCGAAATTGACCTCATTCATAATGTACTGTACCGAGGCATAAGCTTCAGTTACAGTGGGCTTGTAGTAGAACGTCATCGCAAATCCAGTCGCGAACTGAATCAGAAAGCAAACCAGGGTAATTCCGCCCAAGCAATAAAAGATATTGACATGGGGAGGGACATACTTGCTAGTGACGTCATCAGCGAGGGCCTGAAGTTCTAGGCGTTCCTCAAACCAGTCATAAACGTTGGCCATACAATCTCAAGTTCCTAAAAATCGGTTGCGGTTGATTAATCTCCCAATTAACTATTTTGGGATTTTCACAAAGTGGAGTTACTTTGGCTTTGAGCAGAGTGATCAGAATTTTTGGAAAACTTAACACTCTGTAAATATGGAATATATTGCGTTCTCTTGGCAAGCTAACACCACAAATGCTCGCTACCAAGTCGATCTTATCGTTTCCTGGGTGGAATGCAGCCCATCAGTTATAGCAACAGCTTGATGAGAGGAATGCACCACTTCTATAAAAAAAGTAACATAGTTGAGAGATAGATTTCATCAAGGATGAGGTAAATAGGCATTTTTCCTCAGTATTGTTTGGCAAATTTGGGAGCAGGTGGATTTTGAAAATGGGGTTCATGCAAAAACAGGTTTTTCGGCTGGGATTTTCATTGCTGGTGGCTCTTTGGTTGGTGGTGGGGGCTTTTATCCCACCAGCGGCGGCTTTGACGGATGAGCAGAAATTAGTTTCAGAAGTTTGGCGAATTGTCAATCGCAATTACCTGGATGAGACATTTAACTATCAAAATTGGTCTGGGGTGCGGCAAAAGATTCTGGAGAAGCCAATAAAAAACCAAGAAGCTGCTTATGCAGCGATTCGGAAAATGCTCCAGACTCTGGGGGATCCGTTTACAAGGTTTTTAGACCCCGAGCAGTACCGCAGTTTGCAGGTGAATACTTCTGGTGAACTGACTGGGGTAGGGTTGCAAATTGCTATCAATCCCGAAACCGGTAAGCTGGAAGTGGTGACTCCTATCATGGACTCGCCAGCAGATTTAGCAGGGATTAAACCCCGCGATCGCATTGTGAAAATCGAAGGGATTTCTACAGATAATTTAACTCTCGACGAGGCGGCTGCCAAAATGCGCGGTCCTATTGGTAGTTCTGTGACACTTTTGATTTCACGGGATGATAGCGCAGAACAAGAGGTGAGAATAGTACGCGATCGCATTGAGCTGAATCCTGTCGTCGCAGACCTACGCTTTTCTCCCCAAGGTACCCCCATTGGCTACCTGCGTCTGACTCAATTCAACGCTAACGCCTCTATGGAATTAGCCCATGCTATTTCTAGTCTAGAGAAGAAAGGCGCGGCTGCCTATATTTTAGATTTGCGGAATAATCCTGGGGGGTTATTACAATCGGGAATTGAAATTGCCCGTCTGTGGTTGAACTCCGGTACTATAGTTTACACCGTCAACCGCCAGGGTATTCAGGGCAGTTTTGAATCCTTTGGCCCGGCTTTGACAGATGACCCCCTGGTGATTTTGGTAAATCAGGGTACCGCTAGTGCTAGTGAGATTCTCGCCGGCGCGCTGCAAGATAACCATCGTGCTACCTTGGTGGGGGAAACTACTTTTGGTAAGGGTCTAATTCAGTCTCTGTTTGAATTATCCGACGGTTCTGGCTTGGCAGTGACCATTGCTAAGTACGAAACACCATCACATCGAGATATTAATAAATTAGGAATTACCCCAGATCAGGTGATTTCCCAAGAATCAATTACCCGTACACAAATTGCTACCCCAGAAGATTTGCAATATCAAGGAGCGCTGGAATTATTGAAGACAAGTTCTGTATTTGCTGGGGTCGATACTGGGGTTAATTAACACAGATTTCTAATCTATACCCGATTTCTTCCAGAAATCGGGGATTTGATTGATTAATTAACACGTGAATTATCAGTTACTTGAGACAGGGGAGACCCTAATGCTAACACAGGCACTAACAAGGCGTTGGTAAGCATTATCTATTACATATTTTCCTCTGAGGAAACCTGTGTTAGCACCGGGACAGATGTACTGGAGTGTTTCGGCTGTGAACCTTTCTCGGAGCAATTGCAAACTTTTAATTTGTCTAGACCAATGAAAGGTTTTGGTAGTGCGAAAAGCTACTGGCTCCCCTGTGGGGTCAGGTACTAAATGACGACCGGAAAATAACACCCCCCCCAAATCACTGTAGTACAAACAAGATGAACCCGGAGAATGTCCAGATGTCCAAATCACTTGAGATGTGGAATTGAGTCTAAATTCCTGGGTAAAGGTGGTCAAGGTTAATCCAGGTAGTAAATAGGCTTCTTGCTCTTGAATCAGAACTTCACAACCAAAGGTTTGCTGAATTTGTGCTGTTTTACCAATAGCACCTCGATGAGTCAGAAATAACCAACGCACGCCACCATGCGATCGCAAAAAATCTTGATTTATGGGGTCATTAGCCGGAGAATCTATGAGAATATTGCCCTCATTTCCTACAATAAGATAAGAGGTTCCTCCTAATGTGTCCCGATTGGGTGGAAACGCAAAGATCCTATCTAGCACCGGACGTGGTAGCTTCGCTGTCTGATTTGGCTGTTGAGGTAAGGCGCACATGAATAAAAACCGAAAGTGTAGAAAATTAGGTGACAGAATTGAACTTCTTTTTGAATTAATTAAGTTCTGTTATACTGGGTGCTGTTGGAATGGGGACGGAGAAAGCCCAGAAATACACCCACTCAACCCCAAGATATTAGATCACAATCGGCTATCCATCCTACCGCAGAACCAGTACCAGTGCGACCCATTGAACCAACCGAAGAAATTCAACTGAGAAATTGTTTTCCCTGGTCTGTATACTACATCCACAACATTGAGTACAGACCCCAGGCTATTATCTGTCGGGGTCAGATCAGAACTACACCTACTCAAGCTTATCAGCAGATTAAGTCCAATATAGAAGCGGAATTTGGCGATCGCTTTCTACTAATTTTCCAAGAAGGTTTCAATGGTAAACCTTTCTTTATCCTTGTACCTAACACTCAAGCAGCTAGAAATCCTAGTCAGCCACAAAAGATCACACGCCCAGGATTGGCTTTATTTTTGCTTGTAGCCACTTTAATTACTACTACTCTAGTGGGGGCTAGCATCGCTGGATCTGACCCACAACAATTAGTATCTGACCCCAGGATGTTCTGGCAAGGATTACTCTATTCCCTAGGTCTGATCACTATTTTGGGCGTTCACGAACTGGGTCATTATTTGACGGCGCGGTACTACCAAATTCGGGCAACCCTGCCTTATTTTATTCCTTTGCCCTTCTTTTTGGGCACATTTGGCGCATTTATTCAAATGCGTAGTCCCGTTCCTCACCGCAAAGCTTTATTTGATGTCAGCATTGCGGGCCCGTTGGCAGGTTTTTTCATCACTCTACCTATACTACTATGGGGTTTGGTGAATTCGGAATTGGTTCCTCTTACTGACCAAGCAGGACTGTTCAACCCGGAAGCTCTCAACCCCAAATCTTCTATTTTATTAGCATTGCTATCTAAGTTAGCATTAGGGAGCCAGTTAACCTCAACATCAGCAATTAACCTTCATCCCCTGGCCATAGCCGGTTTTCTGGGGCTAATGGTCACAGCCTTGAATTTGATGCCCGTGGGACAATTAGATGGGGGTCACATTGTCCATGCGATGTTTGGGCAAAGAACCGCCATGGTCATTGGTCAAATTTCTCGCTTATTACTGCTACTACTTTCTTTGGTGCAGTCAGGATTTTTGCTGTGGGCAATTATCTTATACTTTATCCCCTTGATTGATGAACCGGCTTTGAATGATGTCACCGAACTGGATAATAAACGTGACATTTTAGGATTGATGGCCATGGGATTGTTAGTAATTATTGTCCTACCACTACCCCAGATTCTGTCCAACTTGTTACAAATGTGACATCTTCCTCAAAAGACCTCACCGCTAAACCCTGTACTTCGAGGCTATCTATTACTTTTTGTCACGAGGAGTGCATTTTTCACATCTCGAAATCCTTATTCTATAAGCTTTTCAAGAATGTTAGGCAAGATGTAGGTAAAGTATAACCTCGAAGGAGAAAGGAGTAAGAGAACTAACTAGAGGCGGAATTGGCTGTTTCTGATGCTTTTGCAGCCGATGCACCCATACGGATTTCCGACGTAAAGGAAGCCATACTAAAACCGCCAAAACGCTTGAGGACACTCACCCGCATCCGTAAATTCGGACTAGCGAACCATAAACGTTCTTCACTAGACATGGTTTCATACTCTGTTAAGAGGGTCAAAGCCCCATCGCTACCCATTTTATAGGTTCCAGCGACGGGGGCTTTCTCCGCATAACCCATTTCTCTGAGTAATTTACCTTCATGGGGATTATTCTCATCCGGTACGGTAACTAACACAGTAGAGCCGATGTGTTTTTCTTCATCCCATTCCATGGTACCATTCCAGGTGACTCTAGCACCACAGGAGGCCTTCCTAGGGGCAATTTCGTATTGTTCACACAGTTTGATTACCTCTGGATGATCAGCGGCTAGACTCTCAATTAAGATGTCTGATTTGCCATCTTCAGATTGTTTAAAGGCTAAATGGTGACTAGTACGATGAGAAAACCATTTACCAGCACTCAACTCAAAAAATTCTTCAATATTCATGAATAAAATTACCCTGCAACAAAAGGTTAAACATCCCAGGGTTGGGATTAAGCTTTTAAGGTTTGTTTTTCCAGCTTTCCCAGGGAAATCCTCGACGCTTCCGCAACGTTGGGATGCCGATCTTTTTCTAAGTATTTTAAAGCAGAAATACTCTTAGTAGTAGGAAGATTTCCTAAGGCTTCCGCCAGGCGTTGGCGCACTAACCAATCATCTGACTGAGCAAAGCGCAGAATACTATCTACAGAATCAATATCTTGTATTTCACCCAGTGCGGAAATTGCGGCTTCTTGTAATACGGTTTCGCTGCTATTTAAGGCTTGAATTAAAACATCATGGGCCCGTGGATCTTTGATATTTCCCAAGGATACAGCAGCACTAAAGCGCACAAGCCAGTCAGTATCTTCATAAAAAGTCCTTGCTAGCACCTCAAAGGCTCTAGGATCACCCAAATATCCTAAAGCACCCGCTGCATCGGCACGTATACCATAATCTGGGTCATTTTCCAGAATTTTTACTAAAATTTCATAACACTCGGCTGTGGGTTTCACTCCCAGGGAAAATATTGCCATAGAGCGCAGTTGCAGCGATTCGTCATTCAATACTTTTTTAATTAGGGGTACTGCGTCTTCCGGGGATATATGACGCAAGCTAGCTAGGGCTACCATGCGATCGCGTAAATTGGCACTTTCTAGTTGAGTAGAGATTTCCTCTAAGGGTATAGCAACCATTTATTTTAAAGGGCTTTGTTTATTTATCTTTACTTTAACTGATTTCCCTTTTCATGTTGTCACCATGGCCACTTAGGAATTTGGTACTATTGCGGGTCAATGATAGCGGAGGAACAGCCCCCAGATTTATTCAGGGGGCAAAAAAGCAATATCCCACAGGTTTTTTAGGGAATTTACTCAGCTAAAGCCCTGCTGGTAACCGCTCGTTGTAACTGAGCCAAAGCGCGATTGTAATCTAAAATAGCTGTAATTCGATTACCTTCTGCTCTTGTTAGGTCGTTTTCGGAGTTAATCACATCAGTTTGAGTACCTACACCGGCTTGGAATCGCAACCGAGCCAAACGCAGAGCCTCTCTAGCCTGTTCTAAAGCAGCATTAGCAGTTTGGACATTTTCTAAACTAGCTCGCTGGGTAGAAAAAGCCTGTTCAACCTGGAAGCGGATTTGGTTGCGCTGTTCACTAAATTGAGTTTCTGCGATCGCCACATTAGTTTTTGCCTGAGCAGCGCTAGCTTTGGCGGCTCCACCATCGTACAAATTCAGGCTAGCCCTAACTCCCACAGAGTAGCCATCAGTAAGACTAACACCATCATCGAATTGATCTAGCAGGTTATAACTAGCAATGAAGCGAACTTGAGGACCTAGGGATGCAAGTGCTTCTCGCTGCTGTTGTTCACTGATGTTACGTTGTGCCAATTGCTGTTGAAGTTCTGGACGATTTTGAAACGCTAACACAATGCTAGTTTCTAAGTCTCGGTTCCACAGACCAGCCAATTGCACAGGATCAGCCGCACTCAGATTTATCGATTGTGGCACACTGAGGCGAGTCGCCAGAATGCGACGAGCAATTTCCTGCTGGGAGCGAGCATTAGTCAGTTCTTGCTGGGAATTAGCCAAGTTAACTTGGGATTGCAAAACATCAAATCGCGTACCCACCCCAGCCCTTTCTAAAGCTTGTGCATCTCGTAAACTGGCCTGGGAATTTTCCACAGCAGATTGGGCGATGCGTACTCGTTCATCTGCTTGTTGCAAATTGTAGTATTCCGTAGCCACATTCAAGCGAATTTCTTCCGATTGGCGCTCTACAGCCAACTCACTGAACTTTAACCGCTCTTCCGCCTGTTTAATGGTAGCTTGCCGTCTCCCAGAGGTAAACAGGTTATAACTCAGTTGGGCTTCTCCTGTGAAATTCGTATTAGCTTCGGGTTCTGATGCTCTTGGATTACCTAGTTGTTGTTGTCTTTTAAACCCTAGCTGATCTCCAGCAGACCGGCCGCGACTGACATCAGCAGTAAGACCCAGATTGGGCAACAAAGCAGCTTGCTCCTGGCGTAGGGCGGCTTGAGCCCGTTCTAGCTCCAATATAGACACCTGTAAATCTCGATTGTTGCGCTTTGCTAGTTCTAAGGCCTGCGCCAAAGTAATGGGCTGATTAGTTTCCAGTCTTACTTCCTCTGGTTTAGTCGGAAATTGCAGGAGATTGGGACTAGGAGTTAGGTAATCAGGAATTTCCACGCTATTAGTAGGGGTAAATTCCACCTTTTCCACCGGTGTGATATTTTCCCCCGTGGTTACAGGTGCAACATACTCAGTTCCTGCTGAGGGAAAAGTTAATATCCCCCCAGTATTGACCGATCCTGAGTTGGTGTTGCTAGCAGATGGATAACTCGCAGCTATCAAGTTCCTAGTTCTTGAGGGAGGGAGACAGCCACTAATAGCTGAACAACCATGTACCCCCAGTAATTTTGTTGCTCTTCCGCCGGTGACCGCAGTCGGTAGAATTGTCGATAAATGAGTTTCCTGTTGTTTACCAGTCGCTGTTGGTTGCTGTAAAGCCGACAGGGTAAAACTGACTGGGTGGGTAGAAGTTCTGGGTGGGATCACATTCGCCACAACAGTTTGATTTAATTTATTCCCTGAAGTCGCGACTTGACTTGGTTGTTGATGGTTTTGAAAATGATGATGCTGCTCTGAGGTTTGGGCAAAATTCCGCCCATGTGTGACACCGACTTTACCTTCATCTTTTTGAGAGGGCTGATTTGCTAGAGGTGTCCCAGTCTTTTTGCTCAAGCTCGCTGGATTATTCTTACTAATTGAAGACTGTAATTGCAGTCTAGTTAACTCAGATTCTGGTACTATATCTGGAAAAATCTCCGCCTGAGTATCAGGCATTTGGGTATTAATATTGTCTCCCCGCCAGGTTTGACTGTCAGGAAAGGTCAAGACCCCAGCAGAAGACACAATTGGTGTACCGCTCACTGTCGTCGCCAAAGCAGTTTGGGTTGTTAATACTGCTGCTGTGACGCCAGGTAAGAAACTATAAAATAAATATTGTCCTTTCACCGCATCCCCTCACACGAAAATCAAGATTAGGGGCAGAAAACCCGTCTTATGAGCCGAATATAGCACGATCCTCAATTTAGGTATGGATTACCACGACTCTAAATTGGGGAGTCGGAGCTCGGTTTGTTGTCAAACCGTTGCACTATGCGAGATAGTTCCGCCTTTTCATCGATACTAACCCGGGTAGGTGCACCACTAATAATTCGTTCGTAGTTACGGAAAGAATCTTTAATTTCCGGACCATCAGCAGTAATATTGTACTCACGGATACCTTTATCGTGCCAGGAACCCCGCATTTTAAATACATTAATCGCCCGTGACATTTCCCCCCGAATTTCTACGTACTGCAACATTAAGATTGTATCAGTAATTGTGGAAATATGGGAGTCGGTAATGGAATGTGATCCCAGAAATTGGTCAGTTGTGTTGGTGAAAAAACCGGTGATTTCTTCTTGTTTCGCATAACCAGTCACACCAATGACAAACTGGCGAAAGGCATTATTACTGACTCCTCTAGCTAGTGCTGATAGGGAGTCAATGGCAATGCGAGATGGCTTAAACATGGCAATTTCTGATTTAATAATTTGCAAGTGGTCTTCTAAACCAGTTGATTCAGGATAAGTACAAATTATTTTCAGTAACCCTTGACGTTCTAAGTCTTCAAAGTCAATACCCCAAGAGTAAGCATTACGAGACAGTTGGGCGCGTGATTCTTCATAAGCAAATAATATTGCTTGTTCACCATTGATGCAGCCATCTTGCAAAAATTTACTGACCAATAAAGTTTTACCAGTTCCGGTAGCTCCCGTTGCCAAAATGATAGAATCTTTAAAGAAACCACCCCCACACATTTTATCTAGGGTCTCGACTCCAGAGGATACTCTGATATTAGAGGAGCGTTGAGTTAAGCGCATGGCTCCCAAGGGAAAAATATTAATTCCTGCATTGGTAATTGTGAAAGGATACTCCCCTTTCATGTGAGTTGTGCCACGCAATTTGAGAATTTCAATTGTGCGGCGCCGCCGTTCTCCTTCTAAAACGTTACGCACAATTACTACATTGTCGGAAACAAATTCTTCTACTCCAAATGAAGCAACAGAACCGTATTCCTCACTACGTTCAGTAGTAATTATAGTTGTGACCTGTAGTTGCTTGAGACGGGCTACAAGACGGAAAATCTCTCGCCGCACTACTCCCATGGCTTCATACTGCTGAAATACGGCTGTGATGGAGTCAATTGATACTCTTTGGGCTTTATATTTGCGAATTGCATATTGCAAACGCTCAATCAGGGCTGAAAGGTCAAAGTTACCTACGATATCTTGACCTTCGGGATCCGGTGAAGCATCCAGAATAAATAACTTACCTTCGTCAATTAGCTGTTGTAAATTCCAACCGAAAATTTCCGCATTTTTAATAATATCACTGGGTGATTCTTCAAAGGTTACAAATACACCCCCTTGATCAAATCGGGTAATACCGTTATAAAGAAATTGCAGTGATAATAAGGTTTTACCTGTGCCAGATGTACCACTAACTAAAGTAGTTCTACCAACGGGTAACCCTCCGTGGCTAATGTCATCAAAGCCCTCTATCATCGTGCGAATCTTTTCTACCCCAGCCAAGGGGGTGTTGTTTGGCGTTGCTTGGTCTTTTTCGCTCATTGCTTACTAGGATATGGGTTTTATACCCGCTTTTTATATTACTAAAATTGGTGATTTGTTAGCAAATTTGTATGACGAACCCTTGTTTATTATTCCCAATATTCTTCGCCCAGTTCTTCATAAAGTAAGTCTAATCCAATCAATACTCTTTCTCTGTCTGATAAGTCACCAATGATTTTGCGCACCGGTGGAGGTAAAATTTTAGATAATGTTGGGGTGGCTAAGATTTTATCTTCTTCGGCTAGCTGGGGGTTCTTTAGGACATCAATTACTTTTAAGGCATATACACCTTGAAATTCTTGCTCTAAAATGTTTTTAAGTATTTTTAAGGCTCGAACTGAGTTGGGTGTGTTGCCAGCTACATAAAGCTTGAGAACATAGGTTTTTTTGGATTGATTCATCTGACAAATTTACTCTCTTTAGAGATTGAACATCTATAATGTTCACACAGGTGAGCGAGGATATCTATTAGTGCTAGGCGATAATCAAGTAATATTTCGTCACTCCTTCCTTCGAGCTTTAGTTGTGTGGAAAAGTCTTCAATTAATTCCATATGAAATTCAAGGATTTGTGGCACAGGAATATTAGCACAAAATACTGCATTGATAAATTTATCGATTTGTTCTTTCAGAGTTTTGTCTGGGGTGAAGTAATTGAGAAGAATATGGCGGTAATCTGATTTTAGTTGTTGTAACAATACCTGCCGATCAACTTGAGTCATCTGCTGAAAGAAGTGCTGTGGTTTGTGCTTCTGACATGGAAATACATCAAAATGTTTATTAGTAAAATTTTTATTAAGATATTGTCACCATCACCTCAGTAGGTAGTAGATTTTAACAGTGGTAGTAGTTCTACTCTGGGGGCGAAGTAGTTAGTCTGTGGTGTCATAGTTCCAAGGCCTCATCTGCCTGCTCAACTCGACTTTAATGGGTAGTTGAGCCGGATGATCTAATTTTTGGCAGTGGAAAAATCAATATGAGTAGTAATATCATCTATATACTGATATATCCGTATACTGATATATAGTCTTGGGAATATCTATGTTAGATGTGAATCACACCTCTAAACTTCTAAGTTTATGTCTAGTTGTGTATTCAAGTGGCGATTTCTCTTTGAGAGAAGGACTCATATCAACATCATATCAACCTGAGGTTGTTCCACCAGATACACTGTAATCAGTGCTGGGGCTTCATAGTTTATTGATGAAGCCTACTAGTTTTTCAATCAAGATACATGAATTAGTTGAGCATAGACTTATGTATATTTCCTCATGTATGGATACAGTTGTTTTACTAGAAGCTCCGTGTCGTGGTTGCTGGGAAATTTATGAACAAAGGCCAGAATCTGGCTGTCTTGGGCGGACATATTGGGGAAATTGATTCCCTTTTACCCTTTGGCGGTGAGACAAGTAGTACTGATGCATTTCCCTGTATGCTTGTAACTCCTGTCACTCCGGTAATGTTAGTGGCCAAGACGGTTTAAGATGACTAACTATGCAAACTAGACTTCCTCAACCCCTGTAAGGATGTTTAATAGTTTGCATAAGGGAGCAGAGAAATGGCGGGAGCATAGCAAGGTATGTCTTGAAAACTGTCCCTGAAAGCCAGTCAATAAAGACTAAATCCCTGGTGAGATGAGGCATTTGTCTATCTCCCCGCCTTGGAGGTGGGGGTTCTGACTCCCTGTAATAGATACTTAAATTAACTCAAAGTATCTTCACATTCTAAATCATTATAATTCCTCAAGGTTTATTAGCGAATCTTTGGCCTCATAATTGTTTTAGTTGTCACTATTGCAGAGGAGTTTCAACACCAGTAAGAAACTGACAAGGATATTCACCGAAAACTAAGATTGTCCAGGGCAACGAACGAGTCAATCCCATAAGTCTTGTCTTTTAACAACCTCGTCGTGAGTACAGGCGAACGGCCTTCCCCCTTGTCTCAATGGCGTTGAAGCTGTAAAAAGAATCCGTGAAATGATTCTTCTGAATATTATTGCTTTGCCGCTCTAATACTTTTTGCCGAAGTGCCGATGCTGAAGCGGCAAGCTTACACAAAGAAGAATGACCCCTAAGGTTCCTTATGTCAATGTTACAGTACCCGCTTTATGACTTTCTCGCAACCGTACCCAGCTGCTTAGAAACAAGTACTCTGGCTATGGTGCTGGAGATTTTTGAGCAAGAGCAGTGCGATCGCTTGGTAGTAGTAAATCAGCAACAATACCCCTTAGGATTGGTGCAGTCTGCCCGCTTAACACAAAAATTATTGGCAGTATGGGGTGGAAATCAAGTTTTGGACTTGCAGCAACCATTGTCAAGGTGGGATCAAGCCATAATCGAGCCTCTCAAGACATTACCAGCAACTTATTGTGTAGAGCAATTAGAGCTGCTTTGGCGTTACCAAAGGAGCCGAAACAACAATAACTTAGATTGGGCACTGATTGATAAAGAAGGCAAATTTCTAGGGCTGCTGAATAGCTCACGAGTGTTAAGAGCATTAACTCAAGAAAAATTGGCTTTTGATTCTAGTAGCAGCCAGTGCTCACCTTCCGGGAAGAGAACGCCTAAAAACACTTCCCCAGATAATGCTAACACCTCCAACAGGATAACCAAAACTCACTGGCGAACCGATAAGTCACCACGGGGGCGAACTACTGGGAGAATCGCTGAATGCCAAGCTGGACTGCCGCGATTGCTACCAGCACTGCGGGATTGCTTACGTGGAGAAGCCATAGCGCGATCGCGGATCAGAAATCAATATCAACCGCCACAAAAATCACTAGTGCAGCTATTAGAAATACTGCCTTGGCCGTTAATGCTGCAAACTGGAACAGGTGAAATAGTAGCGCAAAATCCGGCTTGGTGGGAGCAATTAAAAGTATTGAAAGATCCCGAAGGTATTCGCGAACAAGTTGAAGCAATACTAGCCTCCCAAGAGAGGAAAACGGCTACAGAATACGCTAAAGCTAGCAGATTTTATTCTCGAGGGAATAATCATCCCGGGGAATCTCATTCAACAGAACAGACCTTGATGTCAGCGAATGAACTTCTGCCACAGGGGGGATATTCCCCACCACCCAGACATAGCCTACACGATAGCGTTCGCGGATCATCTGCTAGAGAAGAAGCTCAGAGTAAGCAGTCAACCGCCAGAAAGAGTAAATCCAATCACTGCTTTTTGGATAGCCAGATGGGTACTTGCACCTGTGTTGTGGAAGTGCACAATGGTAGCGAGCGGATTTGGCAGTTTGCCAAAATTATCTTAGATAGTCACAAATCAGAACTTCTTTCCCAAGAACTGAATCTGCCAGAATTGAACTGTAGGCAAACTGAGGCTACTCCCAAGACTCAAGGAAGTAATGACCTATGTTTAGTATTAGCTACTGATGTCACCGAACAGCAGCAGATATATAAAGAACTAGCAGCCAAAAATGCCGACCTGATTCAATTAAATCGATTAAAAGATGAGTTTTTAGCTTGTATTAGTCATGAACTGAAGACTCCCCTAACTGCTGTTTTAGGACTATCAAGGTTACTGGTAGATCAGCAGTTGGGTGAACTCAACGAGCGCCAAGCCCGTTATGCAGGACTAATTCATCAAAGCGGACGACATTTGATGAGTGTAGTTAATGACATTTTAGATTTGACCCGCATGGAAACCGGACAGATGGATTTAGCCCTTGTCCCGGTGAAAATTCGTGCAGTGTGCGATCGCGCCATCACAGAAGCAAAAGCGATTCACACTCAAACCACCAAAGCTAGCGCCGCCCCAACAGCCAATTCCATACCTGAATTAGCCATCTCGATTGAACCAGATTTAGACGAGATAGTAGCGGATGAATTGCGCTTGCGGCAGATGTTAGTACACCTACTTTCCAACGCCTTTAAGTTTACAGAAAACTCCGGGGAAATTGGTTTGCGCGTCAGTCGTTGGGAAGGCTGGATTGCCTTTACTATCTGGGATACAGGTATTGGCATTCCCGAACATCAGCAACATTTAATCTTCCAAAAATTCCAACAACTAGAAAATCCCCTGACTCGCCAATTTGAAGGTACTGGTCTGGGGCTGGTTTTAACCAGGGCTTTAGCTCGTCTTCACGGAGGTGACGTGAGCTTCTTATCTCGTGAAGGCAAAGGTAGCCAATTTACACTACTACTCCCACCTAGTCCCCCCACAACAGGCTTGAGTGAACCAGAGACAGGAATCAAAGAACATAGCCAGATCAAAACTCCTGAAACACAAGAATTGAGCAGCTTTGGAGTGAGGGATCACGCCGTTTCCCCGGGGTTGCGAAGAGAAATGTCAGCACGCCAGCGCGTGGCGACAACTACCCAACATCCACCCGCCAGCTCACAACGGTTAGTGCTAGTAGTGGAAGCAGTAGCTCGATATATCGAAGATTTGACCGATAAGCTGAAAGTTTTAGGTTATCGTGTCGTCATCGCTCGCTCAGGAACAGAAGCAGTAGAAAAAGCCCGCCGCTTGCAACCGAAAGCGATCTTCTTAAACCCCTTATTACCCTTACTGTCAGGTTGGGATGTTCTGACTCTATTGAAATCTGATGCTGCAATTAGGGATATTCCCGTAATAGTCACAGCCACTGGAGCGGAAAAAGAGCAAGTATTTGCCCATGGGGCGGATGGTTTCCTCAACTTACCAGTTCAGCATGAGGCCTTAGTACCACTATTAGAAAACTTGTGTACTCAACCAGCAATGAGAAATTCACAGTTAAATAATCATCAAATCACCCCGATCACAAGTCCACTGAGAATTCTC
The DNA here is from genome assembly GCF_028331085.1 of Anabaena sp. CS-542/02. NCBI lineage: Bacteria > Bacillati > Cyanobacteriota > Cyanophyceae > Nostocales > Nostocaceae > Anabaena > Anabaena sp. CS-542/02. The sequence continues at coordinate 13,707 of NZ_JAQMTM010000043.1, read as the reverse complement.
AGGTTAGTAGAACAGAATTTAGAATCAATTAACCCCCAGCCTTCACTGCGAGAACATCGGGTGATAGAAGTAGATGATTTAGATCAAGCTGAACTCTTGGCACAGGTTTGGCAGTTTGATGTCATTTTACTGGATGTAGAAGGTGCCTTGGCACAAACTTACCTACAAGAGTTAGCTCAACATCCTATATTGGCTAATATTCCACTGGTGACTTGTGATGTGGCGACGACCCTAGCTGCTTCCCAGATACCTGGTTTGTCGGTGTTTCCTTACTTGAGACCATTGTCACAAGAAAAAGAAAACCATGATTATAGCACAGATCCCTTGTTATCTGTGTTACAAATTGCATCTGGTATCTGCTGCCCACCCAGTATCCTGGTGGTAGATTTAACCATGCTGGACTATGGCGTGAGCGTTCAGCCAGACGCTGATCAGGGTGATCAAACAGTCGCAAAATATTCACCAAATAACGACGGTAACCATAGCTTGCATGGTCCAGCCATACGGGGATCTGAGTGGTTTCAAGCTTTAATCCAGTACTTACAAACCGCTGGTTTAAAAGCCTCAATGGGGCGTTGCTCGGCAGAAGTCATACAACAAATTCGCCACCAAAGCGTTGACTTACTGCTGATTTGCTTAGGAGATTCTTCTGTTCCTCAAGAGGTGCTAAAAGAGTTAAAAGCATTAGCCGACTTACCTTTCAATTTGCCGCCAATTTTGATCATTGACCAGCGATTCAGTCACACGCCTACTGATTCTCTAGCTGAAAAACCTTGCAAGAGCTTGGTTGCAGCCGAAAACTTCACGAGTGAATTAGCACAGTTTGTGGTGGGGATAGTATCTCAAAAAGAACACATCGCCCCTGAGATTTTGCCTCGTTCCATATCCATGGAAGATTTATTGGCTGAAATTAATCAAGCCTTGGGTTTAAAAGCAGACCATTAATAATAATCACAAACAAACAGCGAAAAACCAGACACAAGACAGTATGCAACAAAACTAAAAAATGACAATACCTTATCAAATTATACTAGATACCAACGTACTTCTAGCTGGTTTACGCTCTAGTCGTGGCGCATCCTACAAGCTGTTAAGCATACTCAACGATACTCGCTGGCGATTAAATATTTCTACCACATTAATCTTCGAGTACGAAGAAATACTTAAAAGACAAAAAGACAAGTTAACCCTAAACAATCAAGATATTGATAATATTATAGAAGCCCTTTGTGCCATATCTAACCAATGTAATATTTTTTATCTATGGCGACCAATTGCACGCGACCCAGACGATGATTTTTTAATAGACTTAGCGATGGAATGCCAAGCCGACCTTATTATCACTTACAATCAAAAAGATTTACAAGCAGCAGAGAAATTTGGCATTAGAGTATTAACTCCTAAAGAATTCTTACAACAAGTAGGAGAAATATCATGAGTAACTTAAACATACAAATCCCCGAATTCTTATATAAGCAAATTGAAACCTTAGCAGCCAAAGAAAATATGCCTTTAGAACAACTGGTAGCCATTGCACTATCAGCACAAGTTTCTGCATGGATGACCAAAGACTATGTAGAAGAAAAAGCCAAACGCGGTAGTTGGGATAAATTCCAGGAAGTTTTAGCTAAAGTCCCTGACATAGAACCAGAAGACTACGACAAATTATAATACCCAATTTTCAATACCCAATTCCCAATCCCCAATTCCCAATTTCAATTTTGCTTAACGTAACGCTTACCGTTATTTGTTGTTTCAATCCTGACTGAGAAGGGAACTTTCTTCAAGTATTCCTCAAACTCTAAAGCAAAGCGTCTAGCTTTTCTGGCATTACCGAGAATTTGGGTAAGTTCTGTTTCGGTAATAGAGTTATGTTGTTGGAGATGATTTTAGTCTGACTTTAAGGTTGTAAGTCAAATCCTTCATATAATTTTGCTTTTGCTTTGTCTTTAGGTTCACCTTTAGGTGCTTGAATAAGTTTAGCGTCACAAGTATAAATCATAATATTTTCATCCTTACTTTTGGTTCTGTAAGTATCAATTAGTCTTTTCCAATTTAAGATAATAATGTTTTCTTGTTTTTCTTCCTGTAATCCTATCAAGGATTCTATATTTATTTTTGGGTTTGTTTTTTGTATTTATGATCTCGCCGCTTTTGTTCTTTTTCTGTCAATTCGGCTACAAGTGCGCGGGATGTTTTAAGCTGTCGTTGTCGCTGTAGGCGGAAAGATATAAAATGCCGTTGGGTAAGGCGTTGGGGTGCAATGTTTCTTTTCTACAGAAGGGGCGGTGATGATACCTGTGCCGTTTTTATCAAAGCGACAGAGGGCGACTCCCAGGGCGTAGGATATATGGTTGGTGGCTGGGGGTTGTTCGTAGGTTGGTTGATAGGGGGGTAAGGGTGTTCCGGGTTCTCTGTCTACGGCGGTTTGCGCCCAGGTTTGGGCGTAGTTCCAAGCTGAGGGGGCGGGTTGTCGAAATTCTACCGATGTTTCGCGGGCGGCTTCGTGTTCAGTGAAGGCTTCGTCTAGTTGGGTAAAGATTTCGTCTGCTGATTCTATGGGGAATAAAGGAAGGCGTTTAATATCACCAGCTTGAAAATGAACAGTAGGGTTAAGTGAACCTAAAACTATTTGAGCAAAGTGCGAATTTAACAGACAAACAGTTTGTGCGACATTTTTAGGAAACACTGATTGTCCCATAATATCCATAACACTTCGGAATCTATGAACACGACCACTTAAGTTTGCACCAATAGCTGCAACCGCTACTCCTTTTTGAAAATAAAGATGTCTACTGGGTAAGCCGTTACCTACGCCATTAGAACCATAATGGTCAAAAACTACTTGTTTTTCTAAAGTTGAATTTTGCCACAAAATTATATCTGAGAGGGGTTCAAACCATATTTTTCCTGCTGCACCTTTTATATATGGAACCCACTTTTTATCAGAACAAGCAACAAAATTATTTTTACAAAGACCAATAAATAGATGATTGAATTGAATTTCCCAAGGTCGGCGTAAAAATCGAGGGTTATTAGCAGTTTGCATTCCTACTCTGACATCAGTTTCATCCCCTAACTTTGGTGCCTCAGCATAGCGTCTGAGAAATTCATCATTCCACCAATAAATAAGAGGCTTTTCTTTGATAAGATTAAAGCGATCGCTCCAAAATTCAAACCGTCCAACCTGTGCCAAAGAAGTAACGCTCTTTCGTGATGTTCCCCCTACTTCTGCTGGACGCAAGTCCAGTAAAAGCAAGGAACGTCAGTAATGCACCGAATCCCCCGCCTAAAGGCGTGGGGAGTGTCAAAAAGAAACTCGAATTAACTGATACCTTTGTCTAGTGCCTAAAATATCGTAAGTACCGGGTTGCAAGTCCATTTTTTCAAGGTCTTGCTGTGAGGCTATCACAAGCATTGAAGGCTGTTTTGCTGGCTGAGAAGTTCGATTTTGAATATACTCTACAGCATCTTTTGGCTGATAAATATAATTTACAGGCTTTTGGGTGTAAAATACTACGCTTGGTTTTTTGAAGCCCACCATAACTAATTCCTCATCTGATAGCTTGGGTAACCCAGCCATAGACATATGTTCTGGTGCCAGTACCAGAGCTGATAATTCCCGTAAAGGTTGCTGACGCTGTTGATCCATCAAGAATAAGGCTGGCATTAAGACAATGATCAAGGTGGCTGTAAAAATCAGTAAATTTGCGCTAATAATACTGTGCCAACGGCGACTGATAATTAAAGCGCCAATCAGGAGCGCCCCCAAAAACCAAATTATTCCCCCTAGTGTTGGTAAACCTGCCTTTTGAATCAGTAGGAGGAAGCCGGGCGCAACTGAATTATGATCCATTAAATGAGCAATCTGAAACAGTGCCACTCCCAATACTGTGCCTAAAATCACATTAGTCCAAGCACTGATTTTGATAAAAGAAGAGGCGCAGGGGATATCTGACTTATTTTCGGGGAAAAAATCACTCCATAATAATGCTATTAAAATAGCTACGGCGGGCATTAAAGGCAATACATAACTGGGAAGTTTAGTGACAGCAATATTAAAAAACCCAAAGATAGCAATAAACCAGATACAGGCAAATAAACCCAATTGTTGAGAGCGTTCTTGGCAATTCCTCCAGTGCGATCGCTGCCAAAATCTCGTTCTAGCCATTGCTGCGGGTAAATACACTGAGTAGGGCGCAAATCCGAGTAATACTACTAAGAAGTAGAAATACCAAGGAGCGGAGTGACCATTAACTACCTCTGTAAAACGTTCTACATTGTGATAGCCAAAAAAGGAATTGATGTAATTCCAACCATTACGCCAGCTGACCAAGAGATACCAGGGGGCTGATAAACCGAAAATAATTAGCACCCCCGTGAAGATACGCATTTCTTTTAAGACTTTGCGGATGTTGCCGACATAGATAATAAATGCGCCGATAATGAGTATGGGTAAAACAATTCCTACAGGACCTTTACTCAAAATCGCCCCAGCAATTAAGACGTAACAAGCCAAATACCACGAGTTGGGGAATAGAGATAAAGGGAATTGTGCCTGTTGTTGTTCCTGACTAGCATACCCTAGAAAAAAACATAATAACGCTGATGCCATGCACCCAGTCAGCATCATATCTGAGACGCCAGTTCTCCCCCAGACAATCATCTCAGGACTGAGTGCTAGCATGGCGGCTGCAAGCATTGCTGTGAAGTTGCGCCGAGTTGGCTGTGAAACCTGCTCTAATTGGTCTTTTTGGGAGAAATACCAGTGTACAGTGTAAAAAGTTAAACCGATGACTCCTACGGCGGCCATGGCTGAAGGTAGCCGCACTGACCACTCATTTACCCCGATAATTATATAGGCGATCGCTTGACACCAGTAAATTAAAGCTGGTTTATCAAAACGAGTTTCGCCGTTAAAAATGGGGGTAATCCAATCACCTGTAACCAACATTTGACGGGAAGCTTCAGCAAACAGTGGCTCTGTTTCATCAATCAAGCCCACACTCCCCAAATTCCACCCATAAGCCAGCCCAGCAATCAAAATTAGTATAGTCACAGCCAAAACTGGACTTTTGAGTATATTTTTGTACCAGTTGTTCACAGTATTCGGAATAGTCAGTTTTATCCTCATTATTTATTAGTCACAAGTACTTATATTTTGTTCTGGGTCAGACCCTGGGGAATAGGAAATTAATTGCCCTCAAGGAGTCAGTACCAATAACCATTCTCGATTTTCGGTGTTCCATTGCGGCCAAGAGGTTTCCCCAACTACATAGGGTCCCCAGTAACGCCGAGAACCGTCTTGTGCAAAGGCAACTATAACATCTCCGTTTTCCAACTTGAGATTCCCATTAGGTAAGGACAGAATCAACCCCTGTTCACTACCTTCTTGGGGATCAAAATCCCAATGAGCTGGAACAATGGAGGTGGTCACCTGTGGCTGTCGCGCCAGTAAAGCCAGGCGCACAGGCTGATTTGTTTGATTGCTCATGCGTAAACTGCCTTGATGGTTGGTATTAGCAGTTGAGCCTTGGCCATCTGCCAAGATGTGAGTATTGTTGAGTCCGATTTTATTGGCTTGGGTAGTTTCCGAACCCATGGTAGTAGAAGTGACTGTTTGATTTAGGACGGGTGAGACTGAAATTGCATCCGGCTCTAGGATGTCAGAAGCAGGTAGATTCATATGGTCAGTTGACTCAAAGGACACACTGATTTCCCAGCATCCCACCATGAATCCCAGCAGACCCAGGGTACAAATTGTAATAGCAGCGTTACGATATGCTGTCAATTTCATGTTGATAATGGTTAGTAATAATATTTTGTTTAGACTTTACCAAATACTAGCCTATTCTCTGAAGCGGTAAAATGTAACTGTTTGGCACCCACTCCCCTGGTTATTAATGCAAAACACTCGTTTAACTAATTTATTCGATACCGTTGCTGGGCGTTTGGGGCAATGGTTCTTAAATCCTTGGCGACGTTTATCCTTACTATTGATTAACTTCTTTTTTGGTTTTTTCCTGGGAACAGCAATTTCTACTATAGCTGGACAAAGAGGTGCCTTAGATATTGTGATCGCTGGTATTCTTGTGGTACTCACAGAGGTGACTAGCAGAATATTTTATAGTCGCAGGTTTTTGGCGAAACCCTCGCTCTTGGTAGAATCACTCAACGTTCTCAAGGTCGGTTTTATATATAGTATGTTTGTCGAGTCCTTTAAACTGGGTTCCTAATCATGGATTTTTGGGAAACTGAAGTAAATCCCACAAAAGCAGGTTTACTCAACTCTGTGCTACCAACTTTTCACCAATTCTGCCAAACCCACCTGAATCAGCCACCAGAAACAATGTTAGCTCTGTTGTGGGACTTATGGCTGCCATTGAGTATAAAATTAGCTTCCCATCGCCAAGCCTTGGGAAGACCCCTAATTCAGGGAATTTTAGGGGGACAAGGTACCGGTAAAACCACAATGTGTCAGGTACTGTGTAAGCTTCTCCAGGAGTTGGGATATCGGACTGTGAGTTTATCGTTAGATGACTTATATAAAACTTACGGCGATCGCCTAATTTTAACTCAGCAAGACCCCCGGTTGATTTGGCGGGGTCCACCGGGAACCCATGATCTAGATTTAGGCTTAAAAGTCCTAGATCAAATTCGTCAGGGCGCAACTCCGGTGAGTATTCCCCGCTTTGATAAATCGGCATACAATGGTGCTGGCGATCGCACTACCCCAGAAATCATGGAAAATATTGATATTGTTCTGTTTGAAGGTTGGTTTGTGGGGGTACAGCCAATTAATCCAGATGTATTTAATCATGCACCGCCACCCATTGTGACACAGGAGGATCGAGTATTTGCTCGTGACATGAATCAGCGACTGAGTGATTATCTACCACTGTGGGAACGATTAGATAGTTTAATTGTACTATATCCCACTGATTACCGTTATTCCCTGACTTGGCGACAACAAGCAGAACAACAAATGATCGCTACTGGCAAATCGGGGATGTCAGATGCACAGATTCAAGAATTTGTCAAATATTTTTGGCTATCGCTGCACCCGGAATTATTCATCACGCCGTTGGTGGAATCGTCTGCAGGAGTTGACTTAGTAATTGCCATTAATTCTGATCACAGCGTTGGGGGAGTCTATCCCCAGTCAAAGCACAGTGCAGTATCTCTAAAGCCGGATAAAAAAGCGGTATAGGCTGTGTATCTTAAGATCAGATATACTAGTTCTGTCTATGCGTTACTTTGTATTAGCTACAGACTACGATGGTACAATAGCTGCTGATGGTCGTGTACATAACGACACCTTAACAGCACTAAAACGTCTGCGGAGTTCCGGTCGCAAACTGATTTTAGTCACAGGTAGGCAGTTAGATGATTTGCTGCAAGTTTTTCAGCCTGTGGATGTGTTTGACTATGTGGTGGCAGAAAATGGCGCTGTGCTATATTCTCCCGCTTCTCGTCAGTCCAAGTTATTAGCCTTGCAGCCGCCGATACAGTTTATTGAAGCATTACGCGATCGCCAAGTTAGCCCACTCTCAGTGGGTGAAGTTATTGTCGCTACTTGGCATCCCCATGAAACCACAGTCTTAAAAACCATCCGTGATTTAGGACTAGAATTACAAGTCATCTTTAACAAAGGTGCGGTCATGGTGCTACCTTCAGGGATTAACAAAGCAACTGGACTCATGGCGGCTTTGACTGAAATGAAGTTTTCGCCCCACAACGTTGTGGGAGTAGGAGACGCAGAAAACGACCACGCCTTTCTTCACCTGTGTGAATGTTCTGTAGCCGTTGCGAATGCTTTACCGGTGCTCATGGAAAGTGTGGATTTCGTCACCAATGATCCCCGGGGAGACGGGGTGATTGAACTGATTGATTTGTTGCTGACTTCCGATTTATCCGCCATAGATCAGCAGTTACAGCGACACAAAATTCTGTTGGGTACGAAAGAAAATGGTACTGAACTCAGTATACATCCTTACGGCTCCAGCATTTTACTAGCTGGCACATCTGGGGGCGGTAAATCTACTCTAGCCTCAGCATTGCTCGAACGCATCGCCGAACAAGGTTACCAATTTTGCATTATTGACCCAGAAGGCGACTATGAAAACTTTGCCAATGGGGTGGTTGTGGGTGATGCTGAAGCTTCACCTAGACTAGCAGAAGTGATGGATTTACTAGAAAAACCGAATGAAAACGTTGTAGTTAACTTATTGGGTATTGCTTTACAAGACCGCCCCGGATTTTTTGCCGAATTTCTACCATCCTTATTAGAATTGCGATCACGAACTGGTCGCCCTCATTGGATAGTCATTGATGAGGCACATCATCTGATACCTTCATCCTGGAATCTGGCCACACTAGCATTACCCCAACAACTCAAAGGGATCATGCTGATTACAGTTCATCCAGATCAAGTAGCACCCGCTGGCTTGTCCTTAGTAGATACTATCCTCACCATTGGCAAGTCCCCAGAACAGAACATCCGAGCATTTTGCCAAACCATGGGTTATGCTGTACCAAAGCTCACACCTCAAACCCTGAAAACCGGGGAAGCATTAGCTTGGTTTTGTGAACAAGAAATCCCCCCATTTCGTTTTCGCATCGCTCCTGGGCGTATTGAGAAACTGCGCCACATACGTAAATATGCTGAAGGTGAACTAGGTAAAGACAGAAGTTTTTACTTTCGTGGTCGGGAGAAAAAGTTAAATCTCCGCGCTCACAATCTCACTTTATTTATCCAGATGGCTGAGGGTGTGGACGATGAAACTTGGTTGTATCATCTCCACAAGGGAGATTATTCCCAGTGGTTCCGGGAAGCCATTAAGGATGACATTTTGGCAGAGTCAGCTGAAACAGTGGAGCAAGAAACTCATATATCAGCTAGTCAAAGCCTGAATGCCATCAAAACAGCTATTGAACAGCGGTACACTCTTCCTAGTTGAGTGGTGTTAATTTACTAAGCTTTTGATTGGATTTTTTGCACCAAATCATTAAACGGGTGCCAATTATTTTCTTGGGCGATCGGTTCCCAAACTGATTCAATCACTGGTCTTAATAAAGCCGTCTGGGGATTATTCTCACCCAGGGTTTGAGCAATTATATGCATCCGCTCTACATCCAAAGAATTGAGAATTTTATGATACAGTAAGCACCAGTTCTCAAATATCTGTGATGCACCTGATGTCGGGATAATATCCGCACCGTTCATGACCATATGGGGATCATCTCGCCATTTAGCAGTAAAAGTCCGGGCCATTTCATAGAAAAACCGGTGATAACCAACTTGGCTATCTTGTAAGAATTGAATTGTTAAATTTAACAGTTCATTTGCTGCTGACAAATCTAACTCCTCAAAACCCAACTTTTTCAACATTAACGAGCGGTATTCATCTTGATAATACTTATTGAACTTTCCTAAGGCTGAATCCATTTCTGTTTTGTCAATGATTGCTTGTAATGGTTCCTGAAGCATTTCTAAATTCAATTGACAAATACTGGGTTGATGGCTATAACAGTAACGTCTATAGTAGTCGAAATAAGCGGCTGTAAAGTATGGGTCATAAGTAGGAATGAAAGCATAAGGGCCATAGTCAAAGCTTTCTCCTGTAATTGACATATTGTCAGTATTGAGGACTGCATGACAAAAACCAGCCGCCATCCACTGGGCTACTAGTTGCGCCACCCGTTTCACTAGTTCGGCATAAAATAAAACATATTGATTGGGTTCGGGCTGTAAATGGGGGTAATAATACTGAATTACATGGTCTAAAAGTTTTTGAGTTAAATCTGGTCGTTGGAAATAATGCAAACGTTCAAAAGTACCAAACCGGATATGGGAACTGTTTACCCTGACCATGACAGATGACCTTGTAGGTGAAGGTTCATCACCCCGCCACAGAGATAACCCGGTTTCAATCATGGTCAAACAGCGAGATGTACGTACTCCTAATTGGTGTAATGCTTCTGCTGCTAAAACTTCTCGGACTCCGCCCTTAAGTGTCAGCATTCCATCACCGCCACGAGAGTAGGGTGTTTTACCGGAACCTTTAGTACCAAAGTCGTATAACTGGCCATCAGTTCCGCGGACTTGTCCATAGAGAAAGCCTCTACCGTCACCCAAATCAGGGTTATATGTACCAAACTGATAACCGTGGTAACGTAATGCTAATAATGGTCGGCGTTGCTGGAATTTACCAAAGGCGTTAATAAAATTCTCGTCTGTAACGGCGTGGGGATCTAGCCCCAAAAGCGGTAAGAGTGAATCATTGCGCCAGCGTAAAATATGTTGGGGAAAATCAGCTGCTATTACCTCGTCGTAGTAGTCATCACCCAAAGATTCTAATGCTGGTTCGTAGTTGAGGGTGAGAAAAGGATTATGAGAATTTTCCTTATTGGGAGTTTCAGCTAGATTCATCGGGAGAAATGCTAATTGATTCTACCTTTTATCCTACCGCAGTGAATGTGAACTGTATTACCACCAACATCGCTACCCAGAAACATCAAAAAATAGCTGGCTTTGAATTTAACCTTTACGCCTTTGCGTAAAACTCAATTCATATTTTCACTGAGCAAAGCCCAGAAAAAGTAGTATAAATTAAGTGTTAACTTCCTATCGATCAAAGAATCTTTGCCAATGCATCCCACTAAAACAGTTACTGTGCCTACTCGCGTGATCGGTTTAATTAGCGGTACTTCCGTAGATGGTATAGATGCTGTATTGGTGGAGATTTCTGGTAGTGATTTAGATTTGCAGGTTGGTTTAATCGCTGGGGAAACATATCCCTATCCGGCTGAATTAAGAGAAAAAATATTAGCAGTGGGCGCTGGTGTTGCCATTTCTATGGCAGAATTAGCAGAAATAGACGATGCGATCGCCTGTGCTTTTGCCCAAGCTGCTCAAGATATCCAAATCGGTCACCAACCAGCTACTTTAATTGGTTCCCATGGTCAAACTGTTTACCATCGACCCGCACACACAGACGCACTTAATACTACATTAGGTTACAGTCTGCAATTAGGCCGAGGTGCTTTGATTGCCCATCTCACAGGAATTACCACTGTGAGTAACTTTCGGATCGCGGATATTAATATTGGTGGTCATGGTGCGCCCCTTGTACCGAGAGTTGATGCTTTTTTACTCGGTGATTCAGTGGGGGGACGTTGCATTCAAAATATTGGTGGAATTGGTAATGTCACTTACCTTCCCCCTCGTGGTGATGATTGGCTGTCGCAAATTCGCGCCTGGGATACTGGCCCGGGAAATAGTTTGTTGGATTTGGCAGTAGAATATTTAACTGATGGTGGTCAGTCCTATGATGAAAATGGCAATTGGGCTGCTAGTGGTGTTCCTTGCTACTCATTGGTAGAACAATGGTTAGAGCAAGATTACTTTCATCTACCCCCACCCAAGTCTACGGGGCGCGAGTTGTTTGGTGTAGCTTACTTACACCAATGTTTGAAAGATGCTGAACCCTACCAACTCAATCCAGCTGATTTACTGGCGACACTCACAGAACTTACTGTTGGGTCTATTGCTCACAGTTATCGGAGTTTTTTACCCCAAATGCCCCAGCAGGTATTATTATGTGGTGGGGGTAGTCGCAATCTGTATTTAAAACACAGGTTACAGTTATTATTGCCATCCCTGTCGGTTTTGACTACGGATGAGGTGGGCTTGAATGCTGATTTTAAAGAAGCGATCGCTTTTGCTGTTTTAGCCTACTGGCGACAGTTGGGGCTTCCTGGTAACTTACCATCAGCCACCGGTGCACCCGGCGAAATACTTTTGGGAGAAATTCATCTTAGAGCATGTGGGAAAAGTTATGATTAATGTATCAAATATTGTTTTACCCCTCCCTTGGTAACGGGGAATTAAGGCGGGTAAAAATGTGATGAAAATTACCTGTTGAAAAGTTATCAAACAATCTCTTAGACAATAAATTACATATCTTAATATTATCAATCTTGTGGTGTGGGCATCTGGGAGCGCCCGGGTATCTGTGGGGCGATCGACTGAAGCCGATGTATGTAGCAACCAGGGGTTTAAACCCCCGTTTGAAAGCTGAAGTCGGATGAATCCGACTAGGAAATCATGTATCTAGTATAGCTCGCCGACTTCTCACAGTATGTCAGTCCTCTTATATAATTTATCTAGAAGTCGGGGATCTGAGGATCTGTATCAGGTAGTTAAAACAATTCTCCCTGTAGAGTGTCCGGTCGGCTTTGAGCTGCTAGGCGACAAATTTCCCCCCAGGAAATTACCAGACTGTTGTAAGCAGTGGCCTCCTGTCTCCAGCCTTTTTTGTCGCAAATGTTATATAACCGATAGGTTAAATCTCGTAATATTTCCCACTCACCCTTATACTCAGATAATACCGCCCCAGCGCCGGTTTCTCCTTTTTTATCCAAAGTGTAGATCAGATGTTGGGTCATCAACCAATTACACCCCATGGGGTTGCAATTGGCGGGTAACTCTCCCCGGCGCAATAGTCGCACCTTTCCACCTTCAGCAGACAGAATACCCCCATTCACCAAACCTTCAACACTGATATTTTTGGCTTTAGAGAGGGTTTCCGCCTCCCCGTAGAGTCCCTCATTAAATTGATGTTGTTCAAACCAAGTCAAAGCCCAACGGGTCTCCAGGTCAAATTCTCCCTCCTGTTCTGTGAGGTATTCATCCAACATTTGATTAATGAATTGCAGGGCGGTACGTACCCTCATAGCAGAACCGTCAGCGTCTAAAACTTTAGTGTAACGGGAGAAAATACCCATACCTGGACCAATGCTAGCTTGGGCTAAATCCACCGGTGCGATATTATCTTGTTGCAGTTTTTCCAGTGCTGCGGGGAGTTCCCGCTTGAGTTGTTGCAGAAATTGGCGACGGGTGACCGAGGGGGCGGTTTCTGGACGGGGACGACAGACAAGGACGATGGAAGAGGCCAGGGCGTTGGTTCCAATACCTACGCTGCGGTTACTTAATTCTGTTCGCATTGGCCAAGTACCCACAATAGTAAAACCAGCTTGGATTAAACCCTCTAGCATGGTTTCCCACCCAGTGGAAGCGGTGACACTTTCGTTATTTTGACTGGTTTCTGTTTCTGACTGTTTAAAGGCGTAATAAATAGTAACTGGATATTCAGAATTGGCGGTTTCTCGCATTCTCCTAAAAGCTGCACCTAAACCAGTTTCAAAAAATTCTTTAGCTTGTTGTTTATCGCCACCAAATCGGTAGGGGGTGGCGACTAGTTCTTCTGTTTTGGGTACTAGTAAGGTACTGCAAATTTGTGGGTAAAGTTTGCCAATGGAACGGCGCAGCCAGACATAAAAGAAGTCTGCTAAGTCTGCATAGCCAATGTTATCGTAGTATGGGGGGTCTGTGGAGATAACCGGAGAGTTTAAATGTAATTTTTGGGCTGCATTATGTTGTTTAACTAAGCCGGGGGTGTCGGTATTTCTTAATTCTATGACTGCTGATATCCAATCAACAGCACCGGCAAAGTTACCTGTAGAATCACTTAAGGGGTTAGCTTCCACAAAGTCCCAGGTCATGGGAATAGCTTGACGGGCGAATGTATTTCGGATCGTATCACGCCCTGAATGCCAACTACATATACTAGAACAATAATCCGTTGATTTATCAACTGCAAACCCTAAATAAGTCGCCACAGCATCGGCGTAAGCTGTCGCACC
>NZ_JAQMTM010000042.1:0-45792 GCF_028331085.1 Anabaena sp. CS-542/02 | reverse complement strand
ATTTCTCTTAAGATTTACAAGAAAGACTACCGCTATCATTGCTTGGTTTTCGCGTTGGCAATAGTCTTAATTCAATACTTGATATCGTAGGATTATATATCAAGTGGGCGATTTTCTTAACTCACTTATGTCAATACTTGTTAATATAAGTATAGTTTTGTCTATAAAATACTCAGCTTAGGACTAGCTCTACCAGCTAGAAACTTGTAGATGTCTGTGGAAGAGGAAGCCAAACAGAGAACTGGTATTGTTTGACTATTGTTTGACTATTGTTTGACCCCACCCTCTCCTTACAAGGGTAGGTTTTTAATATGATCTGTGAAGGCAAGACCACCGAAGACAAGGAAGGAAAGTGGACAAGGAAGATTTTATCCGGACAATGGTCTTTTAATGGGCTATTTTTCTTACTAAGAATACAGACTTTGTACTGTTTTTCTCCCTTGTCACCTAGTCCACCTTGTCCACCTTGTCTTGTCCTTGCAAGAGGAGGGGACTTGATTTGATTGTTTTTTGTGTGTTCCCTGTTCCCTGTTCCCTGTTCCCTAAGATAACAATTACCTGTTTAATACTTTCCAAACAACCTTTTAGACGTTACTCGCAAAATTTCCCTATATTATTGGTAATTTAGGTAAAATATACACCTCCTTAGAAGTATTGACATCTAAAGTTGTTTAACTTTTATATTGCATATTGTGAAAAAACATTATAAATTATGAGGTTGTAGGGGAATAATCTAATTTACTGCCTCAAAGCCCAATCTTGATTAAGTAAATATACCGTAAATAGTTCAAAGCCACTTTGAATAGTAGCGAAAATTCTTTGTTGTTTGGTAAACCCAGGTTAGAGATTGACACACAGAACACAGAACAACCTGGGACTATGTATTTTATGGCGCTTCTTAGGATTTATGACGTTGCTTGAGGTAAAAAATACCTGGCTGCGGTTCACCTAAAAGATAATGAAAGAAAAGCTAATTGTGGCTTAATTTCTAGCTCAATTAGTAGCTTAAGTTACGATTTCTAACTTATTTGCTCAAAGCAGGTTGCTATTCAAAATATGGTTTTTGTTATGCTAAAAATAATAGCATAAATAATCCATCACGGTGCATCTAGTAAACAATTACCCCCTCAATGGAGTTACTCTAGTGATGCCAATAAATGAATTAGTAACAGATGAAAATATAGAAGCACAAGCATGGCGAGCGCTAGAGAAGTCAATTCTCTATTATCAAGGTCGTCCTGTGGGAACTGTAGCCGCCTATGATGCATCTGTGGAAGCACTTAATTATGATCAGTGTTTTATCCGCGATTTTGTCTCTTCGGCGTTAATTTTTTTGATTAAAGGTAGAACAGATATTGTTCGTAATTTCCTGGAAGAAACATTAAAGTTACAGCCTAAAGAAAGAGAACTAGATGCTTATAAGCCTGGGCGCGGTTTAATTCCAGCTAGCTTTAAAGTTGTATGCGACAATGGAGAGGAATATTTAGAAGCTGATTTTGGTGAACACGCGATCGCTAGAGTCACTCCAGTAGATTCTTGTCTATGGTGGATTATTTTATTGCGTGCTTATGTAGTGGCCACGAAGGATTATTCCATCGCCTATCAACCTGATTTCCAAAATGGTATTAGGTTAATTATGGAAATCTGCTTGGCCAATCGCTTTGATATGTACCCCACCCTGTTGGTTCCCGATGGTGCTTGTATGATTGACCGTCGCATGGGGATTTATGGTCATCCTCTGGAAATTCAGGTGTTATTTTATGGGGCTTTACGTGGAGCTCGTGAGCTGTTGATTTGTCAGGGTAATCAAGATATAATCTCAGCCATTGATAACCGCCTCCCACTGTTGTGCGCTCATATTCGTCAGCATTATTGGATAGATATTAATCGCCTCAATGCAATTTATCGTTTTAAGAGTGAAGAGTATGGCAAAGGGGCTGTGAATCTATTTAATATCTATGTAGACTCTCTTCCCTATTACGAATTAGACAAGTGGTTACCCCGTAAAGGTGGTTATTTAGCTGGTAATGTCGGTCCATCTCAGTTAGATACCCGTTTTTTTGCCCTGGGTAACTTGATGGCGATTATTTCTGACTTAGCTACAGAAGAACAGTCACAAGCTATTATGAGTTTGATTGAGGAAAGATGGGATGATTTAGTAGGAGATATGCCTATGAAAATCTGTTTCCCAGCCTTAGAGGATGAAGAATACAGAATTGTCACCGGGTGTGATCCGAAAAATATCCCTTGGTCATATCATAATGCTGGTAGTTGGCCGGTATTAATGTGGATGTTTGCCGCAGCAGCTGTCAAAACCAACAAAACTGGTTTAGCTAGAAAGACTATTGAAATTGCCAAGACTAGGTTGATTGAAGATGAATGGCCAGAATATTATGATGGTAAAAAAGGACGACTAATTGGTAAGCAAGCTAGGAAATATCAAACTTGGAGTATTGCTGGTTTTTTATTGGCAAAAGAACTGATGGATAATCCCAATTATTTACCATTGGTGACTTTTGATGAATTACCACCTGAAGCTGTTTCTCGGGCTTGTGAGTTTGAAATTGGGAGTGTAGAACCCTATATGCCTTGATGGGAAATCTCACGAGGTTAATCAGGTGTACTTGTCGAATATAAACATAAGGTTTAAAGCCCGATGTAACTACTTTGTAGTTACATTTTGCTTTTGCTATGTCTTGCGAGTTATAAGTTTTGGTTGGGCGTTGGCTGTGGTGCAGCTGTGGGGTAAAATAATTGTCAGAATATACTTAATTACCTCGAATTTCCATGATTCGGCTGGGTAGATAAATTATACACTTAAAATTAGTTCATGACAAATGCCCGCCAAATAGCTTTTAATGCCTTGCGAGATGTTCATAAGGGGGCTTATGCTGATGTAGCTTTAAATAGAGTGCTGCAAAAGGTGAGCTTGCCTAGTCACGATCGCGGTTTGCTGACGGAATTAGTCTATGGTAGCGTGAGGAGACAACGGACTCTTGATACCCTCATTGACCAACTGGCTACTAAAAAATCTCATCAACAACCCCAAGACCTGCGCACTATCATACATCTGGGTTTATACCAATTGCGTTATCAAGAGCGTATCCCTGCTTCGGCGGCTGTGAATACTACTGTACAGTTGGCTAAGGAAAATGGTTTTTCTGGTCTGACTGGTTTTGTGAATGGTCTGTTGCGCCAGTATATTCGTCTGGGGGAGAAGTTACCGGAGCCTTTGAAGTTACCTGAAAATCCTGTGGAACGTTTGGGTATTTTATACAGCTTTCCCGATTGGATTATTCAGGTTTGGTTAGATGAATTGGGTTTGGCACAAACAGAACAACTTTGTGACTGGATGAACCAAACACCGACAATTGATTTACGGGTTAATCCCCTACGGGCTTCTATTGAGGAAGTTGAGGGGGCTTTGGCTTCAGTTGGGATTTTAACTCGCCGGGTTCGGGATTTACCGCAGGCTTTACGATTAGTTGGGAGTACTGGCGCTATCCAAAATCTGCCAGGTTTTAGTGAGGGTTGGTGGTCTGTGCAAGATGCTAGCGCTCAACTTGTGGGTTATGTCCTCAACCCTCAAGCAGGTGAGGTGGTGATTGATGCTTGTGCAGCACCGGGGGGGAAAACAACCCATATTGCTGAATTAATGGGGGATGAGGGGGAAGTTTGGGGGTGCGATCGCACTGCTTCCCGTCTGCGTAAACTCAGGGAAAATGCCCAACGGTTACATTTACAATCTATCCGTATTTGTACTGGTGATAGTCGTCATTTACCCCAGTTTAATTGTAGGGGCGATCGCGTCTTACTAGATGCACCCTGTTCTGGGTTGGGAACCCTACACCGCCACGCCGATGCACGTTGGCGACAAACACCTGAATCTGTCCAGGAACTCTCGACTTTGCAAACAGAAATTATAGCACAGACATCTAAATTTGTCAAGCCTGGGGGTGTACTGGTTTATGCCACTTGTACACTGCATCCGGCGGAAAATGAAGGGGTGATTTCTAGGTTTTTAACTGAGCATCCCCATTGGGAAATTCAGCCTCCGAGTGTTGACTCTTGTGAGGCTAGGTATTCCACACCCCAAGGCTGGCTGAAGGTTTGGCCTCATCGACAAAACATGGATGGCTTTTTCATGGTGCGATTAAGAAAAACCAACAATTGCCAATGAATACAGTTTGGGATTGTACTATTTTCTTGAAAGCTACCAATCTAGCGGAGGAAGCAGCAATGGTTACTGATTCCCATGTCAAAAAGTTAGTGAAAATCCTAATTGCTGCGGCTTGGATTGATGGTAAAATAGAACCAGAAGAACGTCAATATCTGCGCGAGATAGCTCAAGTAAAAGGGTTAGCCGGTGATCCGGAAATTAAACCTTGGCTATATGAGTTAGTTCCTGTGCAACCGCAACAATATTCTAGCTGGTTGCAAGAATATTTAGGCGATCGCCCTAGCCCGAAAAGTTACCAAAATCTGATTTCGGCTATTAGTGAATTAATTTATAGTGATGATGAAGTGGGTGTAGAAGAAGCATGGCTGCTGACAAAAAACGAGTCAATGAAGCTAAATCAATGCACTGAAGCAGACTACACAGAGTTGCTCAAACAAATTCAAAAGCTTTATCGTCGCTGGGTGGAGGTGCAGAACTAAAGCTTTGAGTTGAGCAGACGCGATTCTTCGCGTCTAGCCATCCCCATGCAGAAGTAATACTTAAGACTTCGGTTTACCCGAACCTGGAGTTTCTTCTGGTTCTACTTTAGGTACAAAGTCGGGGCGATCTTTGCTTTCCCAACCGGGGGGGCGTTTGGAGTTATACCAAGCTATAGAACCAATGGTGACAGCAGCAATAAAACCAACCACATACACTAAGGTAAAGGCTAAGGGAAAATGGGGACCCCCGGCTACTGCTTCCGCGGCCGTTTGCATGAATAAATTCATATAAATACCTGATATAGGTAAACTCAGTCACCAAAGGCGCTGAGAGGAAACTAATTATTGAAAGCATTTTAACATCAAAGGCACCTCAAGGTACACTCACCTTTGCTTAAAATAAAATCAACAGTCAATATAGTATCAAGATGCCGCACTACCAAAAACTACTCAGAATTTCTACCACAGGGAAAAACTTTCAGAACATCACCGCCAAAATTGCGGCTATAGTTACAGAATCAGGGGTGGAAACTGGACTTTGTACCTTGTTTTTGCGTCACACTTCCGCTAGTTTAGTGATACAAGAAAATGCCGACCCGGATGTTTTGGTAGATTTAGCCAACTTTATGGCTAAACTTGTGCCTGAGTCGGGTAAGTATATTCACGATGCTGAAGGTGCGGACGATATGCCAGCACATATCCGCACTGCACTGACCCATACTTGTGAGCAGATTCCCATCAATGGCGGTCATTTAGTCCTGGGAACTTGGCAAGGTATTTATATTTGGGAGCATCGTCAGCGTAGTCATACCAGAGAATTAGTTGTCCACATTTCCAGCTAGGGACTGGACCTAGTAACTCTGTCCCCATCTCCCCTTGTGTCTTTATGAACCATGACCTGAAGGGAAATCACCCTTTTCAATGCCTAGATGACATTTTAGCCCAACAGTGTGTTAATCCATTAACTCTCAACCCCGACAAAACCTTAATCACTAGTTTTGTAGAACTGGGAAACTTAATTACTACCATGACCACAGATGAGGAATTTATTCTAGCCCTGGGGGATACCTTAAAATTGATAGTTTATGCTCAGTTGCAAAACTTCCCAGAAAATATCTTCTGGGATTTTGATTTTATGGTTAGTAGTATGGTCAGACAGGCTTTAGTAGCCGATGGGGGTTTTATGTCTTTTTTAGAATCCTTTGGGGATAAAATGGTCTTGCTCATTGAGCTATTCGGCATCAATAAAGAAATTCGCTTCCGCTACGTTCACGATTTTATTTATGGGTTTGATTGGGCAAGATGGGTACAAAGAGAACCACAAACGCGCTCAAATTCTGAGCCTTTTAGTTTGGTTTTTTTAGAGGAGTTATTGAGCAAGGGTGAAAAACTGATCAAACACATTAATTATGGTCAGTTGACATCTTATAATCTTTCTCATACAGGATACCGTAACCCCTTCGATTTTTCCCGGGAACCGGAAGATGAGCACCTGCTACTAACTTCTTTAGCTAAAGCAAACCTCATCCCTGTGGCTACATGGGATTGGGATACCTCTCCTGTATGGGATAAACCCTTTCAAGAAATGCGCCAGCAGTTAGCATTAAAGTTAAATATTCAACCCCAGAAACACTGATGAAAGCATTTGTAGCCGGAGCAACAGGCGAAACAGGTCGCCGCATTGTCCAAGAACTTATAGCGCGCAATATCCCCGTGCGGGCTTTGGTGAGGGATATAGAGAAAGCTAGAGCTATTTTACCCAGTGAGGCACAGTTAGTTGAGGGTGATGTGTTACAACCACAAAGCCTCAATGCTGCTTTAGGAGATAGTACGGTTTTGCTGTGCGCTACGGGTGCTAAACCCAGTTTTGACCCCACTGGCCCCTATAGAGTGGATTTTGAGGGTACTAAAAATCTGGTCGCTGCGGCTAAGTCTCAGGGAATTGAGCATTTTGTTTTAGTGTCTTCTTTGTGTGTTTCTCAGTTGTTTCATCCTTTAAATTTGTTCTGGCTGATTTTGGTGTGGAAAAAACAGGCTGAGGAATATATTCAAAAAAGTGGTTTGACTTATACCATTGTCCGCCCTGGTGGTTTGAAAAATGAAGATAATTCTGATGGTGTGGTAATGCAAGGTGCTGATACATTGTTTGATGGTAGTATTCCCCGTCAGAAGGTGGCCCGGGTGGCGGTTGAGGCTTTGTTTGAGCCTGCTTCCCGGAATAAAATTGTTGAGGTGGTGGCTAAATCAGAGGCTCCCCAAAAAAGTTGGGGGGAGTTGTTTGCTAATGTTTAGTTAATTTCACTAAGTTTCTAGGATTGTGACACTCAAAGGTTTTAAACTCAAGGGCGTTGAGCATCTGATTGGCCCCATGGCGGCACTGCTGGGGTTTGTATATTTGTTACAGTGGTATATACATGGCTCGGTGCGATCGCCAAGGGATCTGGTATTTATGGTACCACAACCACCTTTAGTCATGAGTGGGGGTGATCCTTACATCCGTGCTTTGATGCGCACCATCTCCGCTAGTGAAGCTAGTGGTAACCGTCCCTATTCTCTGTTATATGGTGGTCAGCAGGTGAAAGACCTCAGCCGCCATCCAGAAATATGCGTCAGAATTGTCAGCGGACCAAATAAAAATAACTGCTCTACTGCGGCGGGTAGGTATCAAATTATCAATAAGACTTGGTTTGAAATCGCCCCTCGCTATCATCCCCAACCTCCCGGAGCCATGTTTTGGTCTACTTATAGTTTTGCACCGGAGTATCAAGATATAGTGGTTTACCGTTGGTTGAAGGATTCCAGAGTTTGGAGAACTGATATTCCTCAACTGTTACGACAAGGAAAAATTGACGATGTTTTGCGGCGACTATCTCCCACCTGGACAAGTTTGGGATACGGTATAGAAACTAATTCAATTAGTAGGTCTTTGCCCCAAATTTATCAAAAAATGTTACAGGAAGAATTAAGGGCTGTGAATCAAGGAGCATTTATCACCATCAGTCCCCAGCGGTGATTTTGTCTGAGAGGATGTTTGTCAAGTCATGATTACTGTATCGAATATTATTTGACCCCACCCTAACCCTCCCCTTGTAAGGGGAGGGGACTGGATTTGATTGTTTTTTGTGTGTTCCCTGTTCCCTGTTCCCTGTTCCCTGTTCCCTGTTCCCTGTTCCCTGTTCCCTGTTCCCTTTCCTCACTGATAATTTCTCAACTCAAATAGGATGACTATATAAAGTTGCGGATAGTTTTGACAAATTCTGGAGTATTTTCTAAGTGAGTATTATGGCCAGCATCAGCAATAACCGTTACCTGGGAAGGGCATTTTTGCGCCATTTGGGTATGAATATCTCTAAATTTATGGTCATACTCCCCCGTTAATAACAGTAAAGGTATGGTGTTTTCTGGGAGTTTATGCCATAAAGAGGGTTGCTTTCCAGTTCCCATAAATTCCAATGACTTGGCTAGTTCGACTGGGTGATTTTGCAACCGACTTTCTACCATGGGGGTAAATTGTGGATGGTCTTTGAGTCTCCCAAAGATGGGTTGACTATACCAATGGAGTAAGAAGTTAGTAAACTCTTGTTTGGTAGTAGTTATGGCTAACTTTCTGGCGATTTGACCATCGGTTTTAACTCTGGTTAATTGTTCTGTTGCTGTTGCTAAACCAGGGGATGCAGATTCTAAGACGACTTTAGTAAAACGGTGGGGAAAATGTAGAGTTAGATATAAGGCTAATCTTCCACCCATAGAGTAACCGACCAAGTAGCACTGTTGAATCTTTAACTGGTCTAGTAAGTTAATCACCCCCTGGGCGACATTTTCCATTGTATAGTATTCATCCCCTCCCCATACTTGAGTTTTGCCATGTCCAGGTAAGTCAAGTGTTAAATAGGAAAATTCCTCACCCAGTAATGTAATCACTGGATCAAATTCATGAAGATTGCCAATAAACCCATGCAGAAATAGAATAACTGGTGTGTGGGAGTGATTAATTAAATGATAGTGAATATTGTATTTTAGCAGAGTCATAAACCTATCAAAACATACTGGTATCGGTGTTACCTTGAGTAAGATGCAAATCTCAAATATGCCAAATCAATGATGCAAACGTTCAGTTAAAAATATCTTAGTCCGGTGCGTTTTTGATATCGCAGAATCATGTCTACATTATGTTGTTCTATAGGTGTAAGCAAACGGGATGGAAATTGATTAGGCTGGTAACGTGGCTTATACCAAGGTTGACTATTGAAGTAATTTTGTAAAGTGGGATTCACAAATCGGCGACCATGAACAGCAAAAATCGCATTACGCAATAAATCCAGAGACAATGCGCTGTAACCTTCTAAATCTGCTTCTTTTTTGATTTTCTTTTGAGAAAGCCAGCTATAGTCATAGAAATAGCCGGGGTAATCATAAGTAATTATGCCATTTTCATCAACTCGTGGCTCGACAGCTTTTGGTTGTCTGGCTAAGGCTGTCATCGAGGTTGGTATAATTGATAAATAGACAATATAACAAGATAAATAATTGGAATTTACCCAACCTGTTAAACCATTAACCCTAGGGTTGGGAACTTGTATAACCTGAACATAAACCCAAGGACTATGATGGTCTTTTAACAACTTAACAACATTCCCATTATTCAAACCAGCACGGGCTTCACCACCAGGTGTAAAACGCAAAGCAAGTTGTCCTGTTTTAATGTTGATTACATCACAAAACACTTGTGGAGTTTGGGCTATTAGAGTATTTTTGATGCTAAGAGATGGATTAGTAGCAACGGAGAGATGTGCAACAGTTGCTAGTATTGGCATCGGACTAAAGATAGTTAATCCAACTATGCACTTCAACAGAGATATCTTTTTAAAGATATTTATTCTTATGATACTCATTATTCTAGTTCAACTCCCATGATGTTGCTGATTCTTGTGTTTGATAAGCAGTTACAGACTCTTTTAACTTGCCATCATGCAGTGGAGGTAAACTATCAACAATCTTCATCGTCTCCACACTCACGCGGACTACCCTCTTAATTAAATCTACTATGTACCGGGGGTCGGTTGACCAGTCGTTGGGATTATTCGTGATGCCGCTATCTTTATCTACGCTGACTTGATATCGTTCCATTACCCAATCTAAGGCAGATTTACCATTAACTAACTATGTAATCATAAGCCTGTAGGGGAATACCTGTTAATCTCAAGTTACTGTTATAAATAATCGTGGTTTGATCAACTTGTTTACCTGTTTTCTGGAAAGTCATCTTTTCAACTTGATAATTATTTAAGTTGGGATTTACAACCTCCTCATTTAGTCGGTAAGGGTCGATGGTTTCATACTACCGTGCCCATCTTTCCAGTGCGGTAGTGCCTGGGGTAAGTTTAAAAGGTTAAATAAATCATATCGTAAACGTTGCGTAGCATGGCTTGGGCCTGCGTAGCAACATCAGTTTAAAATCCCCTGTGATTCCATCCAGGGGAGAAGTCAAGTAAATCCCTGGTAATTCCCGGTTTAGGTCAATAACAACCATGGTGCTTACTGGGAAATTCCAGCACGCAGACAATGGCGAATTGTTTTAATGTCTGTTGTGGTGGAGGTTAAATACTGTTGCTGTAATTCTGTGGGTAAATTAGGGTGATTAAGTAAATATTCTATGCGGCTTTCAATACTTGAAATTAAGGTATCTAAGTTGTCGTAAGGAATAATGTTTTGTTTGGTGTTGCTGTGGTCAGATGGGGGTAGAGGTGCTGGTGTGTAATTAGTTTGGGTTTGGTGGTTGAGATATTGGGCTTTTTCCGCTTCTAGTTGGGATACTGTTTGTTGCAGTGTTTCTATGACTCCATGCATCTCTAGGGGGTCAAATATACGTAATAAGCTGGTTTGAGTGACTATACCTAACTTTGCGCCCCAATCCCAGGATACAACTAATCGCTGTATTCGCCGGCGTTGCATTTCTTGATGGGCAGACCACAGGGAATCTTCGGGACTGAGTAGAAATAAGGGGGTACTCATGACTGTTTTGGCGGAAATTTTAGCCAAATTTAATCCTAATGCCTGAAATTGCACGATATCCCTTTCTGTGACAATACCCACGGGTTGAAAGGTGTAGAGAATATCATTCCAGGAATCGGTGTTGGTGATGACAATGCAACTAACTTGATGTTGCGCCATCATCTGTGCTAGGGTAAGTACGGGGGTTGCCGGTGGTGCATGAATCACCTGGGTGGTCATGACTTCTGATACCCGCCGCATTTTCAGTAAGTTGGTGGGACGTAAGACCTGTCTGAGACTTTCTGGGGAAATGATTCCTACTAAGTGTTGGTTGTCATCTACGATGACTAAGTGACGAATCCGATAGCGCCGAAATAAAAATAGGGCTGCAAATATATCCTGGAAGCCGGAGCGGGAGAGGGTAATTACCGGATGTACCATGACTTGGGATATTTTTACTTTGGCAAAGTCCTCACCTGCTGCGGTGAGTCTGACAATATCTCGCTCTGTAAAAATACCTAATAAATGCCCCCCATCCATGACTAAAACACTACTGGAGCGAACCCCAAGCAGGGAATAATAACCAATTGCTGAATCATATTCAGGCAATGAGCAGGTATTACCTCGGGTTCGACTCATTAAATTAATCACGTCAGTTAGAGATGTATCCGGGGTCACAACTAGTGGCTGCCGATCTATGGCATCTTCTACGCTGGGAACGCCAATCAATGGGTCATCAAGCATACTTCAGAGTGGATGTGATTTTATGAATTTTTGTAAAGATTTTCGTCAGACATATATTACACATGGGAGAATTGAGATATAATTCGAGGGATGTAAAGGTAAAAGTTGCTCAAGGCATTAGATGCTAAGGCTTTGAGTTATAAAGAGGTAAATATAATGTCTTAAAATAAGGTGAGTGAAAAAGGGGTTAATGGAGGGAATCTTGCCATTAGGTTGCGTCCATACCGGAAATTCTGGGAGTTTTACCATAAAGCCTGTCTAAAACCCTTTTAACTGACACAGGTCGCCACTGACTACCTCGCTTGGTTGTATATCCTTGCTGGTTTAACCAGGTAGCAATCTGTGGAAGGGATTTTCCTGACTTGTGATGGCGGCGAATTAAGTCAATAATCTGTTGTTCGGCGGGATTGTCTACCAATTTGCCATGTACTGATTGTTGACCAAAAGCGGGGGAACCATAGCCAGCATAGCCACCGCGAGCGGCTTTCGCTTTCCGTGCTTGTTCTAGCTTGTCCCATAGGTAATAGTCTTTTGATTGTTCAGCAGTCATTGGTTTCACAAATGAAATCACCTCTGAAGACATAGTATCTCAAGTTATGGCAGCTGCTAATCAATTAGTAGGATTTTTGAGGTAATTCTTTACCAATAAGTGAGCGGGTGGGAAGATGCGATTAATTTTACTGGGAGTTCCCGGTGCTGGTAAGGGGACGCTGGGGGCTATACTCTCAAAGCAATGGCAAATTCCACACATAGACATTGGTGAAATATTACGTCAGTCCATAGCTGTCCAAGCTACTTTGGGGTTGAAAGCAAGGGCTTATATGGAGAAAGGTGATATGGTTCCCGATAATTTAGTCTTTGATATGATCGCCAAATACTTGAATCATTCATCGGCTCGACGGGGTTGGATATTGGATGGATTTCCTGTTAATTTATCCCAAGCTAGGTTTCTGGATGAGCTATTAGCAAGT
This sequence comes from Anabaena sp. CS-542/02, assembly GCF_028331085.1. Lineage (NCBI taxonomy): Bacteria > Bacillati > Cyanobacteriota > Cyanophyceae > Nostocales > Nostocaceae > Anabaena > Anabaena sp. CS-542/02. Next base: position 33,427 of record NZ_JAQMTM010000042.1, on the reverse strand, counting down.
TTAGGACAGTCTTACAACCGAGTGTTTAACTTTTATGTCCCTATTGATGTGGCGGTGGTAAGATTGAAACAACGCGGTTACTTAGGTGATTGTCCTGAAGTTATTTATAGGCGAATAGAAATCTATCAACAGCAGACTGCACCTTTAACTCAGTATTATCGGCAACAAGGCTGTTTAACTATGATTAATGGCGATCGCTCAGTGGAAACAGTGGCTGATTTTTTACAGAGTTGTTTGTGAATTAGGTGGGATTTTTGACTATAAATCCCCAATTCCCAGGGGAAAGGAATCTACACCTTAAATTATGTTCAGACCAAGATCAGACCAAGGAAAAGGTAGGGTATTGTATGCGTAATCCTCGAAAGATCAAATTACTAAAACTTATATGGCACAAGGGCTGTAGTAATTTTGAAACCTTGACATCAAGGGAAAAATTCGCCCATTGTGATTCCATCATATCCTTTACCATCGCCCGCACAACTACTGATCACTGATAGCAGTTGAGGCGGAAAACAAAGCGTTAAAATTAACAGAGGAATTTCCGTGACAAGTACAGTTGAATATATTCAAGAAACAGAATTTGATACCTGTTTGCAGGATAACCCATTGGTGGTGTTAGATTGCACTGCGACTTGGTGCGGTCCGTGTAAGATGGTGAGCCATTTTATGGATAAACTCGCCCAGGAATACCAAGACAGAGCTAAGATAGTGAAATTAGATGTAGGGGATAACCCTGGTATGGCTGAAAAGCTGGGTATCCGTAGTCTACCGACAGTGATATTTTTTAAGCATGGTCAGCCATCAGAAACCATTGTCGGGGTAGTGGGCTATGAAAAATTTACCGCAGCTGTAGAAAAGATACTTTAAACATTTTTGAGGGATTTATCCATGCACATCAGTGTAAATATTGGGATATCCTAGGTAATCTTGCATAAATTCATACTCATTAATGGGAGAAATTTAGCGATGATGAAAGCAGAAGAAATCATGACCACGGAAGTGGTAACAATTAGTGGTTCTGCAACAGTTGCAGAAGCAGTAAAACTGATGAAGGATCATAAACTACGCTCTTTGGTGGTGGAACCGCGGACGGAAAATGACCCCTATGGGATGGTGACTGAAACGGATATTGTCTATAAAGTGGGTGCTTACGGTAATGATCCTAAACAGGTGCGAGTTTATGAGATTATGACTAAGCCTTGTATTGTGGTCAATCCTGAGTTAGGGGTGGAATATGTGGCTCGGTTGTTTGCTAATACGCGGGTTCGTCGCGCTCCGGTAATTAAGGGTAAGTTGTTAGGAATTATCTCTATTACTGATATTCTCAGAAAAGGTGACTTTGTGGAGAATCCCAAAAGTAATTTTGCTATGTACTGCGAAGAATTTCCCAATGCGCCAGAGGCGAGAATCTACGAAGATTAATCAAGATTGTTCAACCTAAATATTAACAGGGATGTGTCAACATATGATGAAAGCTGAAGACATCATGACCACGGATGTGGTGACAATTAGTGGTTCTGCTACTGTTGCTGATGCAGTGGATTTGATGAAGTATAAAGGGTTACGTGCTTTGATTGTGGAACCGCGCACGGAAAATGACCCCTATGGGATGGTGACTGAAACTGATATTATTTATAAAGTTGCGGCTTATGGTCAAGACCCGAAACAGATCCGGGTTTATCAGATTATGACTAAGCCTTGTATTGTGGTCAATCCTGAGCTAGGGGTGGAGTATGTGGCTCGGTTGTTTGCTAATACCCGGATTCGTCGCGCTCCGGTAATTAAGGGGAAGTTGTTGGGAATTATCTCAATTACTGATATTCTCAGAAAGAGTGATTTATTTGATAATCCCAAACCGATTTTTATTGAAGATGAAATAGAAGTTGCACGGGAAGAAGCTAGACGCATTTGTGCAAGTAAGGGCGATTCTTCGCGAGAATGTGCTGCAGCTTGGGATGTTGTCGAGGAACTACTCGCATCAGCTTCTCACCTGCGATCGCAAAAGCAACAGATGGAAACACAAGAACCGGTTGATTGAGATTGAGGTCCCATCGGGGGGTCTGATTGTAACAGCGCTTCGCGATCGCCAAAACAAGGGAATTGATTAAGTTTCCCAGGGGGAAACTTAATCAGGTCAAATATTCATCCCAATCAGTTGAAAGGCCTGTTGAATATCTGCAGCTAATGAATGTTGCTGCTGTTGTGTATAGAGTTGAACAGCTTGACGATAAGCTGACAACATTTCCCGGAAGTGCTCCACTTCATTGCCTGGGCTGCGAATGTTGAGTAAGACCCAGCCTAGGTTATGATGAGCCTCGGGATAATCAGGTTTAATTTGAATTGCTTGTTGTAGATAAAGGCTAGCTTTGTTCCATTCATTTACTTTACCATGTAATGTACCTAACCGGAATAAAACAAAGGTATCACCAGGGAACTTGTGCTGGTGAGTTTCGTAAATTCGGATAGCATCGGCGAAATTATGGAGATTTTCCTGGGTAATAGCGTAATTAATTAACACCCAACTGGGGACCTGTGATTTACTGCTAGCTGGTGTAAAATTAGATATGGCTGGAGACCATAACCCCTGTAGGGCTTGTTTCCAACCTTGAAACCCTAGGGCGAAAGCACTATCAGGAACTTGAGTAATAAATTCTTGTATCCGTCGTTCTACATCCCTGGCTTGCTGGGTAACAGCAGCTTTATCTAAGGATATAATCAAATAAGGATATACCCACTGTTGTAATAGTTGACTATCACTAGATGGGGTGCTTTGAGACTGTAAATTAGACTGTAAATTAGATTTAAAAATTGCCTTGGTAGCGGCCTGTACTCCTGTTTTCCATTCCTGTTGATTAACTGCGATCCAAGCTTGGAGTCCTAAAGCAAAGGTAGAGTCAGGCGCTAACTGTAACGCTCTATTCACAGCTATTTCTGCTTGAGACCAATCACCAGACTTACCTAAGCACCAACCTAGATTAGCCTGTATCCAGGCTTCCTGGGGGCTGAGTTTGGCTGCTTGTTGTAAATATTTAATAGCCTCAGACCATTTAGACTGACGACAACTCACCAGACCTAAAACCCCATAACCTCTACCATCTTGTGGTTGTAATTGTATTGCTTTTTCGGCCGCAATTTTGGCTTGATTGTCGTTGAGATAGCTCTGTACTAATGCGAGTTCAACTGCTGATTCACCATGGTTGGGTTCTGTTTTGAGATATTTTTCGTATGCTTGTACAGCTGCTGTTAATTCCCCCTTTGCTACTAGTTCCCGGGCGCGTTTTTGGCTAGGTGAAACAAACCGCCCATTTAAAGCGTCTATTAATTCATCTGCTGTTTGAAACCGGTCTTCAACTCTAAATTGCATCCCGGTTAAAATCACTTTCTCGATTAAGGGACTCAGATGAGGGGAAAGTTGACGGGGGGGGATGAGTGTATCTGCGGTAGCTCTTTCGGGAGCGGGAGCGGGTAATTGAGCAGTTAATAACTCATACATAGATGCACACAAGGCGTAGAAATCTGTAGCAGGCCAACGTTGACTGCGGTAGCTATACTGTTCTAGGGGAGCATAACCCTGGGATAGGGTGACGCTCATTTCCCGGGTTTGTCCGGCGATAAATTCTTTAGTAGCGCCAAAGTCAATTAAGACGGCTCTGTTTTGCTGGTCAACCAGGATATTATCTGGTTTAATATCTCTATGTAATAGTTGGTTTTGATGTACTACCTTGAGGGCATCGGCAATTTGAATAAAATAATCTGTGATTTGATTTTCTGGTAGTTTACCTTGTTCTTGGAACATTTGATATAGTGTTTTACCAGCGACAAATTCCATGACTAGGTAAACTGTATTGTTCTCCTGGAACCACTCATAGATTTTGACAATGTTTCTATGAGAGCATCGTGATAAATAACTGGCTTCGGTTTGAAAGCTGTCTAGTTGTTTTTGGCGTTCTGCTGGGGTGATGGAATGGGGCCAGCAGACTGTATTACCTGTTCTGGCGGCTTTTTCTGGCCACAGTTCCTTAATGGCTACTTTGGCGGAGTTTTGCAGATAAACCCCTTGATAGGTAATCCCAAAACCACCTTCTCCTAAAAGTTTTTCAATTTGATATTTTCCCTGTCCTAGGATGGTACCACTAGGTAAATGGTATGTTGATGATGTTTGGGTGGGAGTGAGGGTAAAACCACAAGCAATGCATATTGTAGCATTGTCTGCGTTTTCTGTCAAGCAGGTAGGACATTGAATAGTCATTGGGGTGGTAAGTCAAGATTAGTAGACAGCGGTTTGACTACCAGTGGTCAAACCACTGGCTACGTTTTTTTGGATGGTACACTTTAAAGCCACAAGGGTGGCGTTATCTGATGCGCCTTTTTGTAATACTTGTGTAATAGTCTTGTCAACAGCTAGTTGTAAATCTAAGTCCGGGTGATGACAATTATTAAAGATATCTGCAAGCTCTGAGGGGGAGACTAAATCCCATACTCCGTCAGAGCAGAGGATGATAATATCTGCATCCTCTAGGGTGAGGGATAATTCCGGGGTGGTGCGTCGGAGGTCTTGGACGTAACCATCACTTAATCTGGATTTGGAACCCATGGATTTAATTAAAACATTGCGATCGGGATGGTCTATACTTTCTTCAAGTGTGATTTGACCACTGGCTACTAACATGGCAACTAGTGAATGGTCTTCGCTTAATTGGCGAATTTCTCCTTGGCGTAACAGATAAATGCGACTGTCTCCCACATGAGCGATGATTAATTGTTGGGCGATCGCCAAAATCATGCTCAGAGTAGTTCCACCATCCTTAACTTGGTCATTAATAGCTTCATTAACTGTGTGGAACAGTGAAGTTAACCATTCCTGGTGTTGTTCGGGGGTTTTACAGTCGGGAGGGATGGGGGTTTCCATAGCTATTTCCACAGCTATTTTACTAGCTAATTCTCCGTGGGACATTCCCCCCATACCATCAGCCACAACTGCTAAAATCATGGTTTGAGAATTGCTTAGTTGTTCTTGTTTGACTCCATAGTTATCTTCATTGTGTAAGCGATGGGGAGAAAGTCCCACGGTGGAACCAGTAGCCACCTGCCATTTAGTTTTAATTGTGCTATATGATTTACGAGTTTCTACTAGTACGTTTAGGAGTTGAGATAGGTTAAATCTTTGCTCTGCAACGGGAGCCAGAGAAATTTTGAGGATTTGGTAAATTTGGGGAATGGGTTTGATTTGGAACTCAAGGGATAGTTCTTGAGGTAGAGGGTGTTGATGGATGATATGATATAGTAATGCCCCCACAGTATAGGTACTCATAGATTCCTGAATGGGATTTTGACTATAACCCAGTTCCGGGGCTAAATAGTCTCCTAATAATCCTGAAGGGAGGGTTGCACCCAGGGGGTAAGCTGTGGTTAAATCAAAGAACTTGATAGGGGTTCCCATTTGCACCCATGGGGGGAGAAGGGAAATCAAACACCAGTCTCTTTGATGTATATAGCGGAAAAATTGGCAGACTTGGGTAGTGAGAAACAAAGACTCTTCTAGGGTATGTTCTGCTGTTAACCAAGTTTCTAGGGTTTTAGTTTCATCGGGGAAATCGGTAAGGAGCAGAATTTTCTCGGTAGATGAGGTAGTTTCTGCTTCGGGGTAATATTCTTCTTCTAAATAATTAGATGAGGTGGTTTCTGCTGGTGACTCCTCTTCTATCTCCTGAGTATCTGTGATTAGACTCCCCTCATCAACAGTGTCTGTGTCCTGGGGTGGGGGGGGAGTTGTCTCTAGGTTAATAGTTACAGATGCAGCTTGACTGTGGGCGAGTAACTGTGCAATTAGTTTATAGTCCCCTAGGATTTCTCTAAGTTGCAATTCTCGGCTCAGTCCACTGTCTAAAGACCCCACCCGCAGTAAACCTAATTTCATAGGTTCACATGGGGTGGTACTATCCTCTGGGGGGAAAATATTGACCTGGAAGTAATAAACATCGGCGGTTTGACCCAAGTATGATATAATTTCCACTGGGATATTACCAATGGTCAATTTACTATGGGTCTGAATGACTAAACTATTGCTGGTATCAATGGTGGGTGAAGACATGGTAAGTAAGCATGGTAATTAAACTAATTAAAGACTTTGAAACACAAGCCGAACCTTACCAAAAGCAATTTCATCACCGGGGTTAAGGGTTTCTGGGGTGGTGATTCTAGCGCCAAAGCGAGTTTGTCCCACAGGTTTGATAAATATACCGTTGGTAGACCCTAGGTCTTTGATCAACCAAGTACCGTTACTTTGGTATATTTCCCCATGGTTGCGAGAAACCGTTTCACCACCCATAAAGGCTTCTAGGTCAATATCTACTGGTCCCATATCCGGGTCAAAGACTCCCACGATCGCATTACCATCTAAGGTAAATTCTGCCACGGGGGAACCGCTTTGTTTAGGAATTAATTTGGCGATCGCACTGGGGAAGGTTTGGGGTATGGGAGTGGGTGTAGGTATGGGTGGGGTTGGGGGTTGGATGACGGTAGGTGGTAAGGGTGTGGGTGTGGGTGTGGGTGTGGGTATGAATGGTTCTGGTATGGGTTTTAATAATTCTTGTCTAATGCGATCTAAATCGTCCATAGCTTGGTTTGCGGTTTGCAGTTCAGAACCACAAGCAACGCAAAAGTCAGAGTTAGGTGGGTTCTGGTCGTATCCACAAGCGGCGCAGTTCATCATGATTTGTGAGTCCTTGTATTCAAAAAGATATGTGATCAGTGCTTAAAACAGTCAACCGTCAACCGTCAACCGTCAACCGTCAACCGTCAACCGTCAACCGTCAACCGTCAACCATTTAGAGGTTTAGGTTCCAGTGAGTTCACGTATTTTGTCCTGTGATATCTGCTCGTTAATGTCGTCACCCATTTTCACAGTTTTACCTTTAGCCCCTATTTTCATCGTTTTACTGGTTCCGGCGGATATCTTCTGAGTTTTGCGTAATTCTTCTTGAGCGCCGTTGAGTGAGTCGGTCATGGCTTGGTTACCAATCTTGACTGTCATCCTGCGGGCGTTTTCTAGGAGTTGTTGGGCTTTTCCGGGGTCTTTATCGGCGATTCTTGTGGCTTGGTCAATGATTTGGGAAATATTACACTGTTGTAAGTAACCCATCACTTCTTGGTCAACTTGTGCTGCGCCCCCTTGACCAGAGACAAATTCCACTACCACGTTTTGGGGGGGTAGTTCACTGCGGATTTTTTGACCGGGGACTTCGTAGGTTAAGCCAATTTGAGCAAGGCGCGCCCGGGATGGAGGGCGACTATCCATGCTAAATTCTAAAATAAAAATGGTTTCGTCGTTGGCTGCGGCGTTTCCTATGGGGTGGGGGTCTTGATGTAAGGGAAATTCGGACTGGGTGGGATAGGCGCGAATAATACGACACAGTTCTACCCCCTTAACGGTTTTGACTGTTAAGGCCAGGTTGGTGATTACCTCCTGCTGGGCGAGGGTGTATTGTTCTATGATTTGGTTGGGTAGGTCAAAGATGGAAACTTGCGTACCAATGGCGTTACCGGGAACCACATAAAATAAGCTCCCCCCGGTGGAGTCGCTCAGGTGGGTAAGTAGGTCTTCGTTAAATTCTTCTCCTACACCCAGAGCAGTGATGGGGATATTATGGGTGGCAAAATCTGAGGCTATGTTGCGACATTGATCATCGTCAAAGGTTTGACCGTCGGTAAATACTAGGGCGCGCCGTACGGACATATCTTGACCTTTCAAGATATCTAGGGCGCGACGTAACCCTAAACCCATGCGTGTCCCACCGGAAAAGGTGCGCAGTTTGCTGATGGCGGTCTGTAAGTTGCTGATTTCGGTGGCGCTGGTTAAGCCGATGATTTGAGAGGCTGAGTCATCAAATTGTACTATACTAATGCGATCGCTCGCCCCCAATCTACCAGAATTGACTAGGGCTGACAAGGATTCGATGACAATATCTATTTTTGTTTTCCCCCCGCTGACCTCTGTATATTCTTTCCCATCCATGACATAGCTTTTACCTGTGGGTCTGGTCTCCCCAGCGACAATTTCATACATTGAGCCACTGGTATCAATCACGAAGGTAAAAGCTGTGGGGGGACGGGTTGCAGCTACTTCTTTTGTGGGTCGCAGTTTCAGCATCAAAAATAGTTTTTGTCCTGCTTGTTGTGCTGGTAGAAATTCCCGATGGGGGGTAATGGTAATGTTGAGTAGGTTTGACATGGTTTTTTATCTAAAGGGAACGGGGAACAGGGAACAGGGAACAGGGAATAGGGGGAAGCAACAAAATCAAGTCCCCTCCCTTTGCAAGGGGAGGGTTAGGGTGGGGTAAAACAATATTTGATACACTAATCATAAGTTTTCAAATATTCTCTAAGCAAAAACTAAGGGGGGTAGCATTCCCAGTAGTGGTTCTATCCCTGATAGGTCTGGGGTCACTAGGGCGGGAATTTCTTGATTACCTGGTTCAGATAGTTGTTCTAAATTGGCTTGACTGAGTAAGGGTAAGTTAAGTGTGATGTTACTGGCCCGGAAACCTTCTTTAATATCTTCTGACCAGGTTTTAATTATTTGCTGGAGGTGATGATCTTTGATGGCGCATAGGCTTTGATTTTGCAAGGAAGCGCGGATGTCTTCTTGGCGTTGGGGGGTAAATGCTTTTTCCGGTGTGTTTTCTTCATGGGGTTGTAGGTCTAGTTCATATCTGTATTCTTCTGGTGAACCTTTGACTTGTAGGTAAAAGAGGTATTTAATCATGGTTGACGGTGGTCGGTGAGCGGAGTCGAACCGTTGACGGTTGACTGTTGAGAGGTTGTTTGGAAAGTCATGATTAGTGTATCAAATATTTTTACATCCCCCTAAATCCCCCTTGAGAAGGGGGACTTTGACTCTAGTTCCCCCCTTGAGAAGGGGGGTTAGGGGGGATCAAGAAGTGTCTAAAATCACCTTATAAAACTTATCAAACATCCTCTGACGGGTTGACGGTTGACTGTGCTTAAAGAGCGATCGCTATGAACACCCGAAGAGGGGGATAAAACAATATTTGAGAGATTAATCATAGGTTTTACAAGATGGTTTTAGGATAGTTGTCTCATTTCCTCTTGTACGTTCACACCTATTTGTAAGGCTTGATCTAATATTTGACTATATTCACTCGCAGTCGCACTTACTTGTAATGCTTGTAAACCTGTGAGGTCAACAGCAAAGGATTCTGGGTTAAATCCGGGATTCTCTCTTAATATTTTGTCGGTTTGTATGGCTAGTAGTAAATCTTTTTTGGTGATTTTGATGGCTTCAATCACTTTTTCTCGGTTGCTTAAATCAATGGCGTTACCTACTGATTTCAATTGATCTAGGGTGTCAATATTTTTAATTATTTGGTTATGTCTATCTACCTCTTCTAGCAATTTGCAAAGTAGCAGCATGGGGGAATGTGTACCGGAAAGCTGCATATATTTTTGCAGAGTTTTATAAATGGGAACTGCGGTACTGACTGACACCAGTAGGGCAAAGCCTCCTATAATATAGTCGAAAAAGCCTTTATATTCTTTGAAAATAAATAATATGGAAAAGTAAGCAGAGATGGCAAAAGCAAATCCTAGTCCACCCATATCTTGTTTGATAAATACAAAACTTAACATCTTGATTGGGTCTTGCACAACAGAGAGTTTGGGAACTGTGTTGATATCTAATCCGGTTAAGTTATTTAACTCTGTACGGCTGATTTCTAGGTCTTGTAAATCAGTTTGCATAATAGTTACCCGGTAGTTGGTGCTGGATTTGACTCAACCATTTTGACATAAATTTGACATATATTTAACATAAATTAACATATGAGTCTAATTTTCCATGGGGGTTGACATGATTTCTAGGGTGATGTTTCCTAGTTTACGGGTGTCTCCTGGTTGTAGTTGTTGAAGAGGTTTTTTCATGTTTTTTCGTTCTGCATATTCGGGGTGAAATTCCATGAGAATGTTTTCTCCTTGTTTGTAGAATTTCGCAGTGATGGGGGTGAAACCTTCCGAGGCGTTCAGGGGTATTTGTGCATCTACGGAACTACCTATAATAATCGGTTTTGCACCTAATAAGTAGGTTGTTTTTTCCGTGGGGGTCCAACGTACTAAAAGATAGGGTTCTTGACTCAGTTGTTTTTGTTCAATCCACGCAATCATTAAACCAATACAAAAACCCAGAATCACCGCACCTGATAACCGACCGGAAACATCTCCCAGAGCGATCGCAGTAATTAAAAAGGCTATGGCTCCCATGGCTCCCCCTAGAGTACCACCTAATAAGGCGTTTTTTAGCTTCAGGTTAGGTACAAAAAAGTGGGTTCCCCCTCCTAGTAAGGTTCCGAGTATTACCCAAGCAATAATTCTGCTGGCAGTTTGTAGTATGGTAATTTCTGGGAGGGAGAAAAATAAAAATTGACTCACCCCACCTGCTATCATACCCGCGCTGAGACTTCCTAGGGTGCTGATGGTTCCTTTTTTGGCTGTCAATAGGGGACGGTGCATATATTGGTTTTGTCCTATAATTAAAGATAGGCAAATACCCATGGCCAAAAATGCAGTCCAACCACCTATACGCAGCATGGAATATTCTAAGCTGAGGTAACCTGTGGGTGCAGATTCTACTAACTCTTTACCGATGATGGCTTCGGCTTCGCGAAAGGCTTGATCAATGTCCCCTGAGTCGGCGTAGAATACTAGGGAGCGATCGCCTGTGAGTTGGGCTAGGTAGTGAGTGTCAGCGTCACCAGTACCTACAGCAATCAGGTTAACGTTATTATTTCTCACAGATTGGGCGGTTTTTAGAGCTTCTTCTGCACTGTCCGGTAGTCCGTCGGTAAATAAGAGGATGTTCGGGGTAAGGTTGCTATATCTTAATTGGTCGTAGGCTTTTCTTATCCCATCGGCCATGTTAGTACTACCGTCAATGTTACCCAGTTCCTGGATGGCTGTTTGTAGTTTATCCTTTTCTGTGGGGTTGGTGAGTCCAATGATGGGGGAAGCGTCACTATCAAATTTGACGATGGCCAGGCGATCGTTTCCTCCCAGTTTGGTAGTATTTACCAGTTTTAACAGGGATTCCATGACGACATCTATTTTAGATTTCCCCCCGGTGACTATTCTATATTCTTTCCCATCTACGGTTTGAGTGTCTCCTGTGGGGGTAACATCCCCTGAGACTATTTCCCCCATGGAACCGCTGGTATCTATTAACAGAACTACTGCTTTTCCCGTTGCTGTGGGTGCGATTCTGGTTAGGGCTAAAAATGGTTCCCCTAGTATTATCGCTGCTATCAGGCACCCGATCGCGGCATATATGCCAAATAGTAGGGGTTTATTTCTTCTTAGGTTTCTCAATATATTTGGCATTTTATGCTTAACCTCACTAGTAACTTGTAGTCATGTAATCGTAAACTTGACGTGATATTTCAGGGAGAATTTTTTTATCTTTATAAAAGCTGGGATGATCTCCAAAAACTACCAATATATATTTAGCTTTACCATCTGGACTAACTATAATAGCTGCATCATTGCGGGTCTGAAAGTTCCACCCCATTTTAGAGAACAGTTGAGCATCTTCTGGTAAACCTTCACCAAAAAAACCTGCAATGTGATTAAATTCTATCTTTTCCCATTCTTCCTTTTTTAAGCTTCTTTCTAAGAGATTTTTCATGTCACGACTATATTTTTTATCAACTGATTCCCCTGTTTCTATTTGAAATAGTAGTCGCGCAACATTATAAGTCGTGGTGTAATTTCTTATAGGTAAAGGATCAGAATCTGGTTTGCGGATTTGTAAGTCTCTCCCCGCAGGTCCATTAACTTTACTATAAGGATATAACTTTTGACTAATATTTATGTTTTGGTAACCAGCTTTTTTAAAAAAGTGATTCATACTCAAACGTTTCTTATACCATTCTTGAAATTTCTCTGTATTTAATTCATCTCCTGATTCAGTTCCAGTAGTTTCATCTATGATTAAACTAGCTGATTCATTATCAGAGTCTTGAATCATCTTCTTTAAAGCTTTTGTAATTTCTGGTTGTCGAATTAAATCTGGTTCTGTACCATATAAATATACCATCCAAAACAATTTAGTTACACTAGCGGGAAATCTTGTTACTTCGTCTTGATATCCAGCATAAGTTTGACTATTTAAATCCACTAAGCTGATAGATAAATCCTTTTTTGAAGCACCTTTGGAACTCACATCATTTACAATGTCATTAACTATGTCTTGTAATTTTTGATCGTGATTTCTAGGAAATTGTGTTAGGTCTTCTTGAGAGATTGATGTTAATCCAACTTCTGTATAATCAGTTTCTGGGATTATCCTCATGTTTGAGGAAATGTTGACTGTTGCACCTAGATTATTATTTGTTCTATTGGTTGTTACAAGGTTAGGAGTCGAAGGAGTGTACACTTGAGGATTAAACTGAGGAGTGTACACTTGAGGATTAGGCTGAGGAGTGTACACTTGAGGATTAGGCTGAGGAGTGTACACTTGAGGATTAGGGGCAGAATTAGTATTTTTAGCTTGATAACTTGGCTTACTAAGAATTTGCTTTATTAATAAGCTAAAAATGATTACTGTGGATATAGAAACCAGATAAAACAAGATCAATCTCTTAAAGTTAATAGAGAGTCTTTTTCTAACAATTCTCCGGCGAAGCTTGGTATTATTGCTCATTAATTAGCGTACCTTTTTGTAGTCATAAATTTTCCAAACACCGTTTTCTTGTGCAAATACGTAAGTAAATGTACCTCTATAGGGACCTGACTTTTTTCTATCAATACCTCGTCTTCCGTGGAGATATAAATCCTCAAAAATTCTCACTTTTATATATGGTCGTGTACCAGAGTTAGAAAATTCTTCAACATCTGTAATTTCCGATGTCGTATATGTATAGTAAGCATCGTTATCTTGTAACCAAGCAACTGAACCATCATCTTTTGTGGTGTTATAATAAAGATTCCCTGTTGCTAGTTGGTCTACTAAGTCTAAATCGTAAGGTGGCCCAAAAATTTGTGGTTTAGCCTCATACCAACTTTGAACTATTTGTAATGCTTCATCTTCAGAAATATTATGTACTGGTTGACTCACCCTCTGGGGTGAAACCCTGGGGGGTTGGGGTGTTGGTTGTTGAGTCTGTACAGGGGTAAATGTGGGAGCGGGGGGAGGATTGACAGGGGTAGGTGTGGGAGTCGGGGGAGGATTGACAGCAATAGGTTCCTCATTTACCGGTTCAGGATTGGTTAAGGACATTGATAGGTTAAATGCTCTTATCCCCTGGGGTGCGGAAACTTCCAGAATATATTTTCCGCTGGTGGTTAATTCCCCACTGTCAATAATTTGATTATCTGGGGTATAAATCACAATACACACATCATCATTAGTGCTGTAGCTGAGTGTTTGACCCGATTCTGCACTAAATGTATAACCTACAGATTCAGTAGTAGTCACACGACCCGATTTAACTAATGATTGATCTAAGTTAATCTCTTCTACGTTTTGCTCGTCTAGGTTGAGTGTGGGTTTCTCTGGACAACCAGCGGGTGAGTCAACAGGTGCGCTCGCAGATCCAGAATTTAATATTGGTTGACTACACCCGTAGGTTAGTAATAATGTTAATGCCAAGGTAAGTTTATTCATAGTTTTTTATAGGTAGGAGCGAAACCCAGATAAAACCCAGATAAGACAAGGTTAATCTCTTATTAATACAGAGTATTTTTTTTATTTTCCCACGAAACCTAGTATTATTAGCCATTAATTACCGTACCTTTTTGTAGTCATAAATTTTCCAGACACCGTTTTCCTGTTCAAATACGTAAGTAAATGTACCTCTATAAGGACCTGAGTTTTTTCTATCAATACCTCGTCTCCCGTGGAGATATAAATCCTCAAAAACTCTCACTTTTATATATGGTCGTGTACCAGAGTTAGAAAATTCTTCAATACCTGTAATTTGGGATGTGGTATACGTGTAGTAAGCATCGTTATTTTGTAACCAAGCAACTGAACCATCAGGCTTTGTAGTCTTATAATAAAGATTCCCTGTTGCTAGTTGGTTTACTAAGTCTAAATCGTAAGATGGCCCAAAAATTTGCGGTTTAGCCTCATACCAACTTTGAACTATTTGTAATGCTTCATTTTGAGAAATATTATGTACTGGTTGACTTACCCTCCGAAAAGATTCCCTCTGAAAAGATTCTAAGCGTTTTCTTTCAGTGGCTAAACGTTCTCGCTCTTGTCTGACTTGTTGCGCTTGTGCTGCTAAACGTTGTCGCTCTTTCTCAGCTTGTTGTCGCTCGGTTTCCTGTCTGCGTTGTTCTGCTGCTGCTGCTTTTGCTTCTGCTTCTAGACGTTTTTCCTCCGCTTGTTGTCGCTGTTGTTCTGCTTCAGCTGCTTTTTGTTGTGCTTCTGAAATCTGTCTGGTGACGAAAAAACCACCCACTATACTTAAGCTAGTCAGAAGCAATATGATAATCATTGCAGACCCAAAAATCCACCGTTTGGGTTTTTGGTTTGAGTTTTGGTTGGTTTGATGATTGATCACCTCTGTTGGTGGATTTACAGGGGTATTTTCCCCAGGTTGATCGTATTTAGTCCCTGCTTTACTCCCGACAATGACTGTGTTAACTTGACTGGGTGCTATTCCCTGCGCCCCAGTATCCATATTATGTAAGTCTTGGTACATTGCGATCGCACTGGGATAACGCCCACCTAAATCCATGATGATGGACTTATCTAAGATTTGTGCTAATTTAGGGTCAAGATTGGGTACATGACTATGCCAGTCTAAGTTTCCTGTAATTAAACTGGTGCTAAACTCAATGGGTAATTTTTGAGTTAAAGCATAAATCATTGTTAATCCCAAAGCATATAAATCTGTACTAAACACTGCTCTACCTGCAGTTTGTTCTGGCGCCATAAATCCTCTAGTTCCCACTATGACGGAACTAACGGTAGAACCTGAAGTTAGGGTAACAGCTCCCATAGTTTCTTTAACTGCGCCAAAGTCAATTAATACCGGTAGCCCATCACTATCCCGGATAATAATATTTTCCGGTTTAATATCCCGGTGAATAATATTTTTACTGTGGATATATTGCAGGGTAGTTAACAGAGAAGAGAGAATAATTTTGGCTTTTTCTGAGTTGATTTTACCCATTTGAGCCAAGTTTTTACCTTGAATATGTTCTTGAACTAGATAAAAATCATTATTCTCGCAGAAGTAGCTATAGAGTTCGGGAATTTGAGGACAATTAGCTCCCAATTCTTCGAGTATTGCTGCTTCTTTGCGGAAAAGGTTGGCGATTAATTCAGTAGATGTAGAATCCCCATTTTGCCTATTAGGTTTAAGGTGTTTAACCACCACTGACCGCAGGGAAGGCATTTGTGTATCATAGGCTAAGAAGGTTTCTGCAAAGCCACCAGCACCAAGGGGACTGATGATTTCATAGCGGTTGTTAGTGAGTAGGTTATTCATGGTGTTGGATGAGTAAATACTGATTAAATTTAAAGATGGTTTTGATAATTAGGGTGATGATTTACGGACAAATAACCAGCTGTTAGCCTCATCACTCCACATCAGAGAAATTCTGGTTTTCTTATCTTCTGCAACTCTCCCATTTTTCATTTCATACCATAGTTGAGCATCAACTACAGCGCGATCGCTGTTTTGACTAATTAGCTCCACATTACCAATTCTGATTTCTGCTACACTATCCCACCATTCTTGATAGTTAGAAAAATCTCCCGATATACCTTTAAACTGGGGAGATAACCTAGTCCATGTTTGATCATATTGACGGTTATTCAGTGCTGTATAGTGGTTTCTGACAAAATCATCAGCTGGTGGCCGTGATGGGGAACTAACCGACTGAGATACTAAAGCCGAGTTTGAAGGTACTGGGATGGGTATAGACTTACGTGTTTGAGTGGTTGGTGTATCGTTGACAGTAGTTTGGTCCGTGGTTGAACTACTAGCAGTGTCTACAGTTGTCGGTTCTGGTGTTTCAGTGGTTGGGGTATCGTTGACAGTGGTTTGGTCGGTGGTTGGGGAACTACTAGCAGTTTTTACAGGTCTAGGTCTTCGTGTTTTAGTCCTCCTGGGAGTATTTTTGACGGTAGTTTGGTTAGTGGTTGGGGAACTACTAGCAGTATTTACAGTTGTCGGTTCTGGTGTGGGAGTCTCCGGAATATCTTCCACAACAGGACTGGTTAAAGACATTCCTAAACCAAATGCTCTATCATTTTGGGGTGCGGAAACTTGAACAATATATTTTCCCCTGGTGGGTAATTCCCCACTGGTAATGATTTGATTATCTGGGGTATAAACCACAATACAAATATCATCATTAGTATTGTAGGTGAATGTTTGACCTTGTTGTGCATCAAACCTATAACCCACAGCTTCCGTAGCAGTCACACGACCAGATTTAACTAACATCTGTTCATCTAGTACAACTTCGGTGATATTTTGTTGATTCAGGTTAACTTTAGATGTCTGTGAACAACCGGAGGGTGAGGTAACAGGTGCGATAGCAGAGCGAGAATTGAATATTGGTTGACTACAGCCGTAACTCATTAATAATATCAGGCTTAAGGTGAGTTTATTCATGTCTCTAAAGCCTGCTCTTTTAAATACTTACCCCAAAAGTAAAATGGTACTACACCAGCCACACCAATTCCCCCTAATGTGAGTATAAATATAGTTAGGCGCACTACCCCAGGGAGCGATCGCCCAAATACAGTGATTCTGTAATCTTTAGTATCAGACTCCGCTGGTTTTTCACTTCCGGGGACATTCACCACCACTTGGACTTGATGCTTTTTCCCCCGTTCTGCATTTGGTTGGGTGTAGGTAATTTCATATTCACCTAATAAAGCATTGAGAAATAGTTGTAAGTTTTCAGCGATACTTGTAGCGTTTCCCGAAAATTCCGCAACTCCCCCCGTTAAATCAGCAATTTCCTTTAACCGTTGTTGGTCTACAAACTCATCTTCTGGAACCTTACGCGCACCAGTCCCAATATCAGCACGGGTCGCAGCTCTACCCAGCTGATATTTTTTTCCCAACTCTGCGGGAGTCAAACCATAACCCAAAGTATGGACATTAATATGACTATAGCGGTTAAACAAACCCTTTAAAGCATCAAAATCTTGTTGTTCATTCCCCTGATTGTGAAACCCATCCGATAACAGAATAATTGATAATCTCGGTTGCGGTTGATTAAACTTTTCCGAAATATCAAAACGCGGGTCTTTCTCATTTCCCAGAAAATTTACCGCCTCCTTAATCGGTTCATAAAGGTTAGTAGCAGCGCAGGGTTTGACCGTTCCTAAATAGTCTAGATAGTTTTGTAGTTGAATATGACTTGCTGGGTAAAACCTACCCAAGGTTGTAGGATTCACCGGTAAATCTTGACACTTACTCCCACCCACCCCAAAGGGAACGATAGATATTTGTGTATTACCCCCCCGTTGACTAGAGCTATTAACGAACTGACCCACAGCACTAATTGCACCAGCAAACCTGGTTTTACCACTACTGTCTAACCGGTTCATACTCCCACTGTAATCTAACAGCACAACTACCCAAGCTGGAGGGGGTGAACTTTCTTCTGGACTTTTCCAGTCTCTGGGGAGAAAATTAAATTCTTTTTTGTCTACAAGTAACTTAAAATTATCCTCTTGTAGACCCATAATTGGCCGCCTATTTTCTGCGTTAGTTACCTGAACGCGAACAGTAACCCGGTCATCGTTAACTTGAGGATTACCAACAATTTCCGCTTGATTTTCCTTTCCCCAACTGGGAGCAGCTAAGGAAGCTACCACCAACACCGACAAACTAAGCTTGTGGGTCAAGGAACCGATTATAGTAGACAAAACGATAAAATTTTTCTTCATGTTGGCCATCCATTTTGACTGTGTGAAAAGTCAAAACGTGATTATGCTTTAAAGGTATTTGTTTTGAGGAATTTAACCGGGAACCGTTAATTTCTATTTTTTCGTAATGCTCCCTCTGAGGAACTAAAACCACCTCACGCTGTTTCACTATTAAGTCTGCCATGTGTGGAGCAACTCCAGGCAGATAAATATGTGCTCTATCTACCCCAGAGCCAATGGTTACCTTACCATTGCTGGGTAATTGAATTGATAAACCTTCTTCAATATCCTCAGCTTCGCCATCGCTGACAAATCTTAATAGGGATTTATCTATATATGGTGATGTTGTTTGCGAATTGTCTAATACTAGTTCACCATCCTCATCATGACTATACTCATCTTTTTTAAACCGTGTATACTCAAAACCTGTACCAGCTCTTAAAGCCGCCATATAGCTCGGAGAATTAGTCACACTAAAAACTATCCCCAACACTAACCCTAGAACCGCAAAACCCAAAGGGTCTTCAATAGTCCTAAATTCGGCCGTTGATGTCCCTGAAGCAGCACGGATGAATTCAAAAAGCGCCGCCGCCAATAAACTGGCCGCCATCGCTCCAACACAGCTAGTATTTAAGCGTTTGCGGAACCGTTTCGGGTCCCCCGCTTCCATACTGTGCCAACGCCAGCTTAAACCCTCAGCAATACCCACCGCAGCACCAATTACCAACCATCCCAAAGTTCTCACAAAGGCACTGGGAACCCCCAGCACCGGTAAAAAGAGAACCTGGGAAATTACACCACCAATCAACCCGGCTAAACCACCCAAACCCAGAGCAATTAATAAAGGTCTCTTGACAATGCGAAAGTTGAGTTTATACCTGGTGGGGTTGCTGATAAATATTTCATTCATCACCATACCCGCAGCTAAAGATATAGCTACACAGGGAAATAACACAATTTCGGGAAACTGTCTTAATATCCCCAAGTCGGTGAGGAAGAATTGACCCAAATTCCAGCCAATTAAAGCTGATGTGAGTCCAGCCAAAATGTACAGGTAGATTCTCACTTTATCTTACACTCCCATAGGGGTAAATTTTTATGTGTACGGACACTTTCTGATTAAGTACTAAACACAGGGAACACCAAAATCAAGTTCCCTCCCCTTACAAGGGGAGGGTTAGGGTGGGGTGAAACAATTTTGATCCGCTAATCATCAGATTTTTAACATCCTCTTCACCCCAATTTAGTATAGAAGTGTATGTAATAGTGCATAAAATACCCCCGACTCCTTAGAGCAGTCGGGGATCTAAATTGGTTAGGCGACTGTGTTAAGTTGACTGGGTGGTATACTATGTAAATCTTGGTACATTGCTGCAAGCAGATCGCACTGGGATAACCTCCACCTAAATCAATGCTCCTATTGCACAACCGCATTAATAACTTGACCAGAATGTAAATATACAGCCCATTTTATTGCAGTGGAAGGGCGGGCAAGATGCCCAACCCACAAGATTTATGATATTACAGCGCATTTTATCTGAGTGGGTACGGTAGGGCGGGCACCGATGCCCACCCCACAAGATTTATGATATTAAGGTGTGTACTTTAATTACTTGAAAAGTGCTGTAAGGTGTGGTGCTGGGCGATCTACGTTCCCTGAGCGTAGTCGAAGGGAACATCAAGGGGGCGATCTGCTTACAGCAGCGCTTCGCTATCGCATTGAAGTTAATTTTACCCAATCCTTGGGAAACCAACGGATTATGAGTATATTATATGTATTACTTGTATTATTTGTATTAATATAGTTTGATGTGTGATGTTGGTCCATAACCTATCTTGGGTTATTATAGTTAATAATTGAGTTGTTGTTTATCAAAAGTAGGTATAGCGTTGAATACTGAAAAACCAAAACTACCAATAAATCAAATTATTTTAGGAGATTGCACAACATTATTAAAAAAAATGCCAGGGGAATGTGTTGATTTAATTGTATCTTCACCTCCATATAATTTAGGAAAGGAATACGAAGCAAGACAAGCTCTTGATATTTATCTAGAGGAACAAAAAATTGTCCTGGGAGAGTGCAGCCGTATTCTTAAAAAAACAGGTTCTCTATTTTGGCAGGTAGGGGCTTTTTCTGATAAAGGTACAATTATCCCTCTTGATATCCGCTTCTTTCCAATACTAGAATCATTTGGTTTGCTCCCTAGAAATCGAATTATCTGGGCTAGACAACATGGCCTTCATGCTCAAAAAAAATTTTCTTGTAGACATGAAACAATTCTGTGGTTTACTAAAACTAATGAATATACATTCAATTTAGATTCTATAAGGGTTCCACAAAAATATCAAAATAAAAAATATTATCGAGGAACTCGTAAGGGAGAATTATCATGTAATCCAGATGGTAAAAATCCTGGAGACATTTGGTTATTTCGGAACGTGAAACATAATCATGAAGAACAAACAATACATCCTTGCCAATTTCCAGAAGATTTGATATCCAGAATTGTATTAGCTACAACCCAAGAAGGTGATTTAGTCTTTGATCCATATATGGGTGCGGGTACGGTAGCAGTTGTATCTCAAAACCATAACCGAGACTTTATAGGTACGGAAATAGATCCAAAATATCATCAAGTAGCACTTCGGCGACTCAGAGGAGAACCTGATGAAAAAGGCTATTTTCCCAACCTAAAAACCTTACGAGATTATGTTGAGCGTACAGGTGAGCCAATCGAAAGATTTAGATTTGATGTGCAAATTGGAGAAAGAGCATCAGATAGAAGCAAAGCAAAGATATACCCGGAAGAGTACCATTTACAGGAAATGTACGAGCGATTGCTGTATGAGGAAGCAGCTTTTTCAGCTAGTTTGCAAGGTGAAGATATTCCCATAGATCCAAAACTAAATGGGAATGGTCAAAAAAAATCAGATAAAAGCCAAAAAAATCAACTAGAGTTAGAATTGTTCTAACTATTTAGTTAAATTATTTGTATCTTATAACGCTTACTTCCATATTTGTTGGGAATTATTTGACATTTACAATCAACTTGGCTCTGAGGAATTCTAGAGTATCTTGTACTTTGATATACAGTATAAATAGCTGATATATTTACATTCCTTGGGTATAGATAAGTTAAAAACTCGTAATGAAACAACACGTGTTAATGGTTATGCAGTTGGTTTTCATGGATTAGTAGATTTTGTCGATTCAGCCGCACCACAAAATCGCTTCATAGAAAAAGTTGTGCGAGAAGAAGTAAAGATGTTTCCGAAACAGGCTTTAAGAGAACTGATTGCTAATGCTTTGGTACATCAGGATTTTCTCGCAACAGGTACTTCAGTGATGATCGAGATGTTTAGCGATCGCATTGAGATATCTAATCCTGGTATTCCACCCATTAAGGTAGAGCGATTTATTGATGAAAATCGTTCCCGTAATGAACAACTTGCTAATTTAATGCGACTTTTCGGTATATGTGAAGAAAAAGGTAGTGGTATTGATAAAGTTGTCAGCGCAGCAGAAATGTTTCAACTACCTGCACCAGATTTCCGAGTAGGTGATACACGCACTACAACAATCCTATTTGCCTATCAGGATTTTGGGGATATGAGCAAAACAGACAGAATTAGAGCTTGTTATCAACATTGCTGTCTGTTATATGTCAATAATAAAAGAATGTGTAACCAGACACTACGGGAAAGGTTTGATTTAAGTGAAACACAAACAGCAACGGTATCTCAGATTATTGGTTATACAAAAGAGGCTGGATTAATCAAAGCAGATCAATCTGAAACCAATTCTACGCGCTATGCCAGATATCTGCCTTTTTGGGCGTAGATAGTGTTTTAGAGCAAATCGAGATTAGTAACTCTCAAATCCTGAAACCCTTACAAAATCAACAAAAAAGTGTTTTAGAGCAAATCGAGATCAGCGAAATATGAACGAAGCCCAAACCCGCGCCGAATTAATTGACCCCGCCTTAACTGCTGCTGGTTGGGGAGTAGTTGAACATAGTCGCATCCGTAGAGAAGTCATCGCCCCTGGTCGTTTAATTGGGAACGGTAGACGAGCAGTAGTTACACCAGCCCTCTGTTAAACCAGCCTTTGAATATTGCCAAATAGCATCAGACCAACAGCAGCAGAAGGCTATTGTAATCCCAAAACCTGGCAAGATTCGCGAGATTGGCACAGTTAACAAAGTGACCTCCATCAATCTGGGTTAATCAGGTGAAACTGATATTGTATCCTTGTAAAGTAAAAAAAATAGAAAAATGTTTGACCCAATAACAACAGACCTAATAACAACAGTTGGAGCAGAACTTGGCAAGTATTTAATACAGCAGATATTACACTATTTGTTAACCTCCACCTAAATCAATGCTCCTATTGCACAACCGCATTAATAACTTGACCAGAATGTAAATATACAGCCCATTTTATCTGAGTGGAAGGGCGGGCAAGATGCCCACCCCACAAGATTTATGATATTAAGGTTAAGGTGTGGTGCTGGGCGATCGCCGTTCCCATCAGCGTAGTCGAAGGGAACATAAGGGGGACGATCGCCGTTCCCATCAGCGTAGTCGAAGGGAACATCAAGGGGCGATCGCGGTTTCGACTTCCCTCAACCACCAACATCAATCCCTTCCCTGAGCATCTTGTTTTAATCGGTTATATGTTGCGCCCCCATTATCTATAATGCCATTGGGTGTTAGGTTCTGATTATGTTGATATTTGTATATAGCTGTGACTAATTGAATTTTAGTTACTACTCTTTTTGTTTCATCTGTAGAGTCTATATCTGATAAACTCCAATCAGAGGGTAAGTTAAGAGCCTCTTGTAATACCTGGGTTTTTTCCTGCGGGTTAAATATTCTTAGTTCCGCCATGAGATTATTTAACGCCGTCATTGTTCTATTATTAAAGTTGGCATTTGCCAGCGCTGTTGTGATAATTAGACTAGTTAGATGTGTTGCTGATTGAGTGCTAGATTCTGAGTTATAATTAACAAAAATAGCGTTATATCCTCTTAACCAACCAAGTGTAATAAATGCTAATAACAACAAAACAGGTAATAAAATTTCATTCTTGATCTTAAACTTTACTAATCTGGTAATTGTCTCTACTGGGTTTATTTTTCTTTTAAAAGTTAAACCTAAAATAGTGGGTGAATATGGTTCATTGCTAGGGTTAGGACAAGCCCCTAAAAATACATTTTTAGAAACTATAGCATCACTTACCTGATAGAAGTAGGCAGATAAATCATATTCTTGTAGTAACTCGAATAATTGCGCCAAAGGCTTGTAGTAAGATAACTTGTAGGAATCATAAATAATAAATTGCCGACACATAATTAACTCTTGCCAAATCTTTTGAGGGAAATTCAAATTATCAAAGTGTTTGGCATCAGTATCTGATTGTTGATGAATTAATTCCAAATCATAGCGCACATCATTAATAAACCGATGACGAAAAACAGCCCAAGCACTACCTTTAAGCAGTAACCAATTTATAGACTCCGGGGAAATCTGCTTTTGGAGTAACTTAGGTAAAAGTAATTTAATTCCCTTGGTTAGTTGCTCTTGGGGAAAATAATCACCGATCGCACCTTGAAACTGTAAAGAAATATTGTGATATTCACTCGGCTGTTTACCAGGCTGAATATTTAACCACCCTAGAAACTCTGGTAAAGTTTCTGGGATGACTATAGCACGCAGTGTCATTAGTCGCACCAAGGAAGAGCTATGGATTTTTTCAGTAATGGCGGTGGTTGCACCTTCAGCATCAAATAAGCTGTACCATTCTTCTAAAGTCAGTTGCTGATTTTCTAAGGTGTCAATAATCGTCTCTACAGCTGGGGGTTTGACTTGTGAGAAATTGATTAAGCTTTGCAGTGCGGCTTTAATGGCTTTTTTAGTCGATGCTTTATCAATAATCTCCCTTTCTAAATTCTCATAAGCTTGTGGGGAAACGGGTTGGATAATCTGAAAGCTGCGGGGTTTTTCCACTGCTTCTACATCAAACACCCAGGAAATGGGTTGGGTGGGATCTAGATTATGTTTCTTAATGGCTAGGGTGTTGACAGTTGTTAAGTTATACTGCTGTGGTTCTAGTAATGTGGGTTTTGTAGGTACTAGTTCTATATAGTTAGCTGTGGGGTCATAGTCGGATGAAGGAGCCAAAGCTGGGTCAAAATATGCACATTCGCCTATGTATTTACCATCAAATGGGTTAAATGTGGGTTTTCCCTGACTTTCCCACCAAGCTATGAGACAGCGCAGGTTATTTGCTCCAGGGGTGAAAAAAAAACGATAGAAAGTGAATTTGTAGCCACCTTCACCCCTTGCTTGTGTGACCACAGCCATCACAACCCAGGAGTCTTCCCCTGTCCCCACCACTCGGCCAATAATGGCGGGTTGCTCGTCGGAAGCTCCTCCTATGGTGGCAAATTCTTGGTTAGCAATGGAACGCTCTATAACCGAGGGAATGGGGTTTAGGGTGGAGTTGATATATTTACCCATAACCCCTAAAGATACCCAACCACCGTTAGGGGTTCTTTCTACTTTAATACCGGTGCTAAATTCATAAATTGGAATCATGGTTATTATGTATTTGTATTTCCAACATTTTTAAAGTAAATAAAGTACACACATTAAGATTATAAATCTTGTGGGGTGGGCATCTTCTCACAGGGGGGCGATCGCCGTTCCCTGAGCGTAGTCGAAGGGAACATCAGGGGTGATCGCCGTTCCCATCAGCGTAGTCGAAGGGAACAATACAAGGGGCGATCGCGGTTTCGACTTCGCCCACCGACCACAGCATATAAAGGGGAGGAAACAGCAGCATGAATGATGATTTAACACAAACCAATGATCTGTTACAAGACATTCGGCAATTAATTGACACAGCCAAACAACGCGCCGCCGTTGCCATCAATGCAGAAATAACCCTGTTATATTGGCAAGTTGGTAAACGCATACACACCGAAATTTTACAAGGTAAACGCGCTGAATATGGCAAACAAATTATTGTTTCTTTATCTCAGCAGCTAACTCAAACCTATGGTAAAGGTTGGGGTGAAAGACAACTGCGACATTGCCTCCAGTTTGCCGAGACATTTCCAAATATTGAGATTGTGAACACACTGTGTTCTAAATTGAGTTGGTCCCATTTGCGACTTTTAACAGCAATAGATAAACCCCTAAAACGAGAATTTTATATTGAAATTGCCCGTCTGGAAAAATGGAGTGTCCGCCAATTGCAAGAACGTATTAACTCTATGTTATTCGAGCGCACCGCCCTATCCCGTAAACCTGAAGAAACCATCCGCAATGATTTAGAGCAACTGCGCCAAACTCAACAAGTATCACCCGATATTGTCCTAAAAGACCCTTATATTTTAGATTTTTTGAATTTACGCGATCGCTATCTAGAAAAAGATTTAGAAGATGCCATACTCAGAGAAATTGAGCAATTTTTACTAGAACTTGGTGTAGGATTTACCTTTGTTGCTCGTCAAAAACGCCTACAAATAGACAACGATGATTTTTATATAGACTTGCTATTTTATAACCGTAAACTTAAACGCCTTGTAGCCATTGACTTGAAACTAGGTAACTTCCAACCTGAATATAAAGGACAAATGGAACTTTATCTGCGCTGGTTGGCTAAATATGATCAAGAACCCGACGAACAGCCACCGCTAGGAATTATTTTATGTGCAGGGAAAAAACAAGAGCAAATCGAATTATTAGAACTAGATAAAAGTGGTATTCATGTTGCCGAATATCTCACAGTATTACCACCAAAAGAGTTGTTACAAGCTAAACTACAAGAAGCGATCGCTACTGCCCGTCTTAGACTCCCATATTCTCAAGATGAGCCATGATGAACCAAGCGAAACCCGCGCCGAACTTTCCAAACAACCTCTAATGAAAACAGTATTCCCCTGAAATAAAATCAAAGTACACACATTAAGATTATAAATCCTGTGGGGTGGGCATCTTATCACAGGGGGGCGATCGCGGTTTCGACCTCCCTCAACCACCCACATCAATCCGTTCCCATCAGCGTAGTCAAAGGGAACATCAAGGACAATCGCCGTTCCCATCAGCGTAGTCGAAGGGAACATCAAGGACAATCTCCGTTCCCTGAGCGTAGTCGAAGGGAACATCAAGGGGCGATCGCGGTTTCGACTTCCCTCAACCACCCACATCAAGGACGATCGCCGTTCCCATCAGCGTAGTCGAAGGGAACATCAGGGACGAGCGTGGTTTCGACTTCGCTCAACCACCGAGATCAGTTCCCTGAGCGTAGTCGAAGGGAACATCAAGGGGCGATCGCCGTTCCCTGAGCGTAGTCGAAGGGAACATCAAGGACGATCCCCGTTCCCTGAGCGTAGTCGAAGGGAACATCAAGGACAATCTCCGTTCCCTGAGCGTAGTCGAAGGGAACATCAAGGACAATCTCCGTTCCCTGAGCGTAGTCGAAGGGAACATCAGGGACGATCGTGGTTTCGACTTCGCTCAACCACCGAGATCAGTTCCCATCAGCGTAGTCGAAGGGAACATCAAGGGACGATCGCAATTTCGACTTCCCTCAACCACCAACATCAATACCTTCCCTGAGCATTTTGTTTTAATCGGTTATATGTTGCTTGCCCATTATTTATAATGCCATCGGCTGTTAGTCCTGGACTTTGTTGATACTTATATATAGCTTTGACTAATTGAGTTTTAGCTGCTGTTCTTTTGTTCGGATCTTCAGAGTCTATATCTGAGAAATTCCAATCTTCTTGTAAGCCAAGAACCTGTTTTAATAACCGGCTTTTATCCTGATCGTCAGATATGTTTAGTTCTTCCATAAGCTTATTTAACGCCGTCATTGTTTCATTAAAGTTGTCATTTCTAAGTGCTGTGTTAATAATTTCATTTTTCAGTTGTTCTGATACCTTCTGCTCTAACTCTTGATAGGTTGATCTCATATCAGGTTGATTTGACCACGGCCAATTAAATTTTTGAGGGTTTGTGGGTGTTTTCACCTCATGATAAGCAGATATTTTCTGATACAATTCAAGAATTTCAATATCTGATTTAAGTTTATCAATGGGTTGATTTAAATTATTTATTGTATTTTGTCCATTTTGAGTTTGCTGTGATGTTAAGACCTGATTAAATTTCTTTATTACATTTTCCTCTTCAGAGCCTGTTTTCTCAACAATGTTATTAATCACTTTTTCAGTTTCCTCAATGTTTTTAGCTTCACTTTCTAGGGTTTTCATCTCTTCTCGCCATGGGGAAAACCCACCCGCTAGATAATAACCGCCAAAGGAAGATAAAAGTAATAAACTAAAAACTCCTGCAATTGCTACCTTAAACCTGGCAACTTTAATAAAAAATTCACCTAAACTAGTTTCCGCGTGAATTTCTAAACCTAAAAAGGTTGTGGGAGTTTCCACATAACCAAAAGCAATTTCAAATATTTTTTGAGGTACATATCCCTGACTGACTTGATAAAAGTATGCACATAGTTTATAATCTTCTAGTAGCTCAAATAATTGGGCTAAACTCAAATAACGGGCGATCGCAGGTAAATTTAACTCGTTATTATAACCATCGATTAACTCTTGCCAAATCTCCAAAGGAAACATTAAACTATCAAAGTTTTTTATATCAGTTTTAGATTGTTGATGAATTACTTGCAAATCATAGCGCACATCATTAATAAACTGACTAAGACAAACATCCCATACCCTACCTTTAATAAATAACCACTTTATGGACTCTGGGGAAATTTCCTCTTTGAGTAACTGCGGAATAAGTAATTTAATTCCCGCTGTTAATTTCTCTGTGGGAAAATACTCACAGATAGCACCTTGAAACTGTAAAGAGGTATTTTCAGCCTCACTGGGCTGTTTACCTGACTGGATATTTAACCACTGTAGAAACTCTGGTAAAGTCTCAGGGATGACTATGGCGCGCAGAGTCATGAGTCGCGCTAAGGGAGGGCTATAAATTTTTTCAGTGATGGCGGTGCTTGCACCCTCAGCATCAAATAAACTGTACCATTCTTGTGTATTCAGTTGCTGATTTTCTAAGGTGTCAATAATCGTCTCTACAGCTGGGGGTTTGACTTGTGAGAAATTGATTAAGCTTTGCAGTGCGGCTTTAATGGCTTTTTTAGTCGATGCTTTATCAAGAGTCTTTTTTGGTGCTATGTCATCAGCACTTGCGTCTGTGGGTAACGGGGGTGGGTTACTAATCTCCCTTTCTAAATTCTCATAAGCTCTTAAAAAAGCGGGTTGGATGATCTGAAAGCTGCGGGGTTTTTTCAGTGATTTTACGTTAAAAGCCCAGGAAATAGGCTGGGTTTTATCTAGATTGTGTTTCCTAATAGCTAGGGTGTGGACAGTTGTTAAGTTATACTGCTGTGGTTCTAGTAATGTCGGTTTTGTAGGTACTAGTTCTACATCATTGGCTGTGGGGTCATAGTCAGATGAAGGAGCCGAGGCTGGGTCAAACTCTGCATATTGACCTATATTTTTACTATCCAAGGGGTTAAATGTGGGTTTTCCCTGACTTTCCCACCAAGCTAAGAGATAGCGCAGGTTACAGGTATAGGCTCCGGGGGTGAAGAAATAACGATACAAAGATAAACTGCGCCCTTTTTCATCCTTAGCTCGTGTAACTACAGCCATCACCACCCAGGAGTCTTCCCCTGTCTCCACTACTCGCCCAATAATGGCGGGTTGGTCTATAGAAGCTCCTTTGGTGAGGGTAAATAATTCTAGGTTAGCAATGGAACGCTCTACAACCAGGGGGATGGGGTCTAGGGTGCAGTTCATATATTTACCGGTAAATCCCAGGGATACCCAACCACCGTTAGGGGTTCTTTCTACTTCAATACCGGTGCTAAATTCATGAATTGGAATCATGGTTATTATGTATTTGTATTTCCACCATTTTTAAAGTAAATAAAGTACACACATTAAGATTATAAATCCTGTGGGGTGGGCATCCTCCCTGCTCTTTTTTAAGTGGAATAATATTAAGATTATAAATCTTGTGGGGTGGGCATCCTGCCCGCCCTTTTTTAAGTGGAATAATATTAAGATTATAAATCTTGTGGGGTGGGCATCCTGCCCGCCCTTTTCTAAATTGCTTTTCGAGTCACTCGACATCCCAGAATTTTTTTAAGAAATTTTGGGTATCTAAATTAGGTTCCTATATCTTGTTTTAATTTTTTATATGTCTCCTTACCTTCACGTATAATCCCATCGGGTTTTACTCCTTTATCTTCAGTAGATAGTTGATAATCGTATATAGCTCCTACTAAGAGTTTTTTAGTCTCTTCGTTCTCAGGATTTGATTTTATTTTCTTATATAGTGATATTATTTTTTGTGACTTTTGCTTGTCTGTTGGTGTGTTAACTGTGTTTGGCATTGGTTGTTGACTTGCGCTTACTTCAGAAGATCCAAATATATCATCCAAAGAACCCATGGTTATATCAAAATTATCAGATTTAATTGCTTCCTTTATTGCATCTTCTCTGAGTTTACTTGAGACATCTTTTACTAAATTTTGATATCGATTTGTATCACTAGTATTACTTCCAGATAACAAATTAGATAACCATTCAGAAAAACCTAGTTTTTCTGATTCTCCTGAGTCTTCAGTATGATAAGCAGATATTTTTTGAGATAATTTAATATCTTCAATAAATGATTCAACATTTTTTAATGATTCATATTCTTGGGGTTGAACATTTTTTAATACTGTCTTTAATTTAGCTTTTACTTCTGTCTCTGTGTGTTTTGTACTGTTAACAATTTCCTCAATAACTTGTTCCTTATTATTATTACTATCTTTATTTTCACTTTCTAGTATTTTTACGTTTTTTATATTGTCTGATGAAAACCCACCTCCTACGAAATAACCAGCGAAAAAAACTAAACCCAAAAAACCCACACCTGCTGCAATGGTTAAACCTAACTTTGTAAATTTCATAATTTGCTCACTTAAAGTAATTTGTCTTTGAAGAGTTAAACCTAAATATTTTAGTGAATAAGGTTCATTGCTAGGATTAGGAGAAGCAGCCAAAAATACATCTTTAGGAACTTCACCATTACTTACTTGATAAAAGTAAGCAGATAAATCATATTTTTCCAATAGCTCAAATAACTCCGCCAAAGGCTCGTAGTCAGTTAGCTTGTAGTAACCAGAAATAATACCATTCCAAGAACTAATTAACTCTTGCCAAATATCCAGGGGAAACTTCAAACTATCAAAGTCTTTAGTATTTGTATAAACCTTAGATTGTTGATGAATTACTTCCAAGTCATAGTGTACATCCTTAATAAACTGACTATAACAAACAGCCCACGCCCTACCTTTAATAAATAACCACTGTATAGACTCTGGGGAAATTTCCTCTTTAAGCAAGTAAGGAATAAGTAATTTAATTCCCGCGCCTAATTTCTCCTTGGGGAAATACTCACAGATAGCACCTTGAAACTGCAAAGAAATACTTTCCGCCTCACTGGGTTGTTTACCCGACTGGACATTTAACCACTTGAGAAACTCTGGTAAAGTCTCTGGGATGACTATGGCGCGCAGGGTGATGAGTCGGACTAAGGGAGGGCTATAGTTTCTTTGAGTAATGGCGGTACTTGCGCCTTGACCATCAAATAAAGCCTCCCAATATTGGGGGGTAATCTGTTTATTATTCAGTTCCTTGACAATAACTTGCACAGCATCGGCTTTAACTTGGGAATTGTTGATTAAAGCTCGAATGGCTGACTTCAGCGCCGCTTCATCTATAAATACTGCTGGTAATGACCGGGGTGGTTTACTAATCTCTCTTTCTAAGGTCTCATAGGCTCTGGGGGAACTGGGTTGGATCACCTGAAAGCTGTGGGGTTTTTCCACTGCTTCTACATTAAAAGCCCAGGAAATAGGCTGGGTGGGATCTAGATTATGTTTCTTAATCGCCAGAGTGTGGATAGTTGTTAAGTTATACTGGTATGGTTCTAGTAATGTGGGTTTTGTAGGTACTAGTTCTATATAGTTGGCTGTGGGGTCATAGTCAGATGAAGGAGCCGAGGCTGGGTCAAAATAGGCATATGTCCCTATATATTTACCATCAAAGGGGTTAAATGTCGGTCTTCCCTGACTTTCCCACCAAGCTAAGACATAGCGCAGGTTATTGGCTCCGGGAGTCAAGAAATAACGATATACAGATAAACTGCGCCGTTTTTCATCCCTAGCTCGTGTAACTACAGCTATCACCGCCCAGGAGTCCTCCCCAGTCCCCACTACTCGCCCAATAATGGCGGGTTGGTCTGTAGAAGCTCCTTCGGTGAGGGCAAATTCTTGGTTAGCAATGGAACGCTCTACAGGGTAGGGGATGGGTTCTAGGGTGCAGTTGATATATTTACCCAGAAATCCTAGGGATACCCAACCACCGTTAGGGGTTCTTTCTGCCTTAATACCAGTGCTAAATTCGTGAATTGGAATCATGATTTCACCCTTTATCTAATTCTTGATGTCTGTCACCTGTACACAACCAATAAATGGGAGCCACTAAACCAAAGGGTCGCCACAGTTTGGGATTTTTAATCACTGCAGTTACCCCATCCCGACCACGTTTTAAAACTTGTACATTAGGTTCGGGGTATTTACTCCCCAACATCCCAAAGGCGGAAGCGGTGAAGTAATCTACTTTACCCCCTCCTATTTGTTCCCAGGTTTTCAACTTGCGGCAGGTTTGGGGAAACCGGGCTTGGGCTAAAAACCCCGGTTTATGGCGGTTTACCCACAGTTCCGACTGTTCACACTTGTTTAAAACTAGGGCTATTCTGCGGGTAGTTGCGTTGATATCTGTGCGGTCTAGGCAGGTTAAAAATTTATCTAAGCCGTTGGCGTATTCACTATCTTTAGCCCGGCTATTCCCATCCACTAAAAAGATAATCCCCGTAGCTTGGGAACAGTCCTCTAAATACTGTTCTAGTAGGGGGTCACCGCTGCGCTGGAGCAGGTCACTAAAAAACTCTCCCGAATAGTCTTTACAACTGATGTTGAGAGTTACTAGGTTAGAACTGCTAATCTGGGGGTTACGGCGGGAAAATTGCTTTTTGAGGGTAATACTTAGGGTGTAGTCTAGTAGCTCCGTTGCATCACCTTTTAAATCCGTAGCTTCTAGTTCTAACCCCTGTTCCAGTATGTTCTGAGCTTGATTGATCAGTTCTTCCCCAGACTCCCCAATGGCGGTGACCACTTGTACCGGACTGTTGGGGTCTGCATTGGGCCATCTTGCTAATGATGCCATATATCCGGTTTTACCCGAACCGCGATCGCCTATCACCCGAATCACCGCGTTACTTTGTTGGGGTTCTGAGTTAGCTTTAGCAAACCAATTACGCATCATTTCCTAATTTCCTCCCTGTACTTAACCAATAGAGAGGAGCCACTAGGTTATAAGGTCGCCATTTTTGAGCATCTCTTAAAACAGCCAGTTTACCGTCGGTTCCCCATTCTAGGGTGCGATTGGGTCGGGGGTCTTTGCGTCCTAACACCCCAAAGGTAGATATGGCATAAAATCCCAGATTCTGGGCGGGGATATTCTGTTGTAATATGTGCGTGGTTCTGGGTAAATGCACATTAAATAAATCAGTTTCGGGGTCAAGACGACCAGGCCATAGTTCTCCCCGTTCACATTTACTCATGGCTATTGCTAACCGTAAATTACTAGTCCGTTCGTATTTATCCATTAATTCCAGAAACCGTTGTACAATGCGACCGTAAGAACTATCAGTTCCCGATTGCCAATGAGTGAGTAAGATTAAACAACCATTAACATCGGGGGTCAAACATTCCTCAATAAATTCTTGATGTAAAGGGTTGGATGACCCAAACTCTAAATCCTCAAAAATTTCTCCAGGGTAGTCCCTGGCGACTAAATTTATTTGTTCCTGTTGTTTCTGAAACCGCCGTTTAATTTCTATATTAAAGGAGTAGGAAGGTAAATCATAGATAGTGTTGACTTCAGAACTTGTAGGCTCCACAGATGCGCCTTGACTAATGATATTCTCTGCTTTACCAGCTAGGTTTCTGGTGTCGTCATTGACCGCTTGCACCTTCAAGTTTTGATATTCCTTGAGCGCCTTTAATGGTTGGTAAGCTAAGGCGGCTAAATAAGTGGTTTTCCCTGACCCTCTAGGGCCAATTACCCGAATGTTTCCCATATTAATATTTGTGCTATAGGACTCGTATTTAATTTGTGAACAAAACCAAGAAATAATACCATAAATGATTCATGAACAATTTCTGTTACCTGTTCCGGTGTTACCTGTTCCCCGTTCCCTGTTCCCCGTTCCCTTTCCTCACTGATAATTTCTCAACTCAATTTCTGTTACCTGTTACCTGTTACCTGTTCCCCGTTCCCTGTTCCCTGTTCCCTTTCCTCACTGATAATTTCTCAACTCAATTTCTGTTACCTGTTACCTGTTACCTGT
>NZ_JAQMTM010000041.1:0-19012 GCF_028331085.1 Anabaena sp. CS-542/02 | reverse complement strand
CCTTAAACATATATCCATCCTCCCAGAGCCAATGGCGTATTCCCGTTCTAAGAGGATGTTTGATAAGTTTTATAAGGTGATTTTAGACACTTCTTGATCCCCCCTAACCCCCCTTCTCAAGGGGGGAACTAGAGTCAAAGTCCCCCTTCTCAAGGGGGATTTAGGGGGATATAAAAATATTAGATACACCATGAGGGACTTTCCAAACATCCTCTAAGCTACCACCACCATTAACAACCCGGTGTAAAAATGCCATTAATACTAAGTGGGGCGCAATTTCTGGGTAAGGGGTACTTTTAAATAATGGTTCCCCGTGTTGTCGCCAAAAGTCTAAGAATAAGCCTAATAATTTTTCTGGGATTAATTCACCACTAGCACTCAACAGGGTGTTCTAGGTAACCCACTAGTCCACTTGCAGTGGACTTTAGCTTTGAGACGGGGGTTTCTAACCCCCGGCTCCCCCTGTAGCATCAAACGGAATTTTTCAAACCCAGAGTGATCTGCTTGCAGCAGATAGCTCAAGCTTGGTCAGTTGCGGATGTAATTAGACATTTTTCACAAGGCTGGTACAATACCACTAGGTAGAATTTTAGTCAATATTTTTTCCTAAAAATCAGGTAATACACATGGCTTATAGTGATTTCACCTTGAGTAAGTTTAAAAAGGATTTTAATATTCATATTCATGAAGAAATGGATTTATTTATGAATGTTGAACCTATACAAATCAGTGAAAAGCTCAAATCTACTTTAGAAGAAACTACAGAATTAGCATTAGCAATTAATACGAAAAAAGCCAGATCAGAAATGATTATTACGCCGATTTTACTGGAGGTAAGACGTAGGTGTAATTACGAAATTAGTTTATTTTCGGGAACTGATTTTAATCTAGATTTTAAAAAGGGATTAAACGGTTATTGTGATTTTATCATCAGTCGTTCTCAGGAACAGTTAACAATTAATGCACCTGTAATAATCATTGTTGAAGCTAAGAATGAAAACATTAAAGCTGGTTTAGGACAATGTGCAGCGGCGATGTTTGCAGCACAGTTGTTTAATGAACAAGAAGGTAATGATATTAAAACTATTTATGGTGCAGTGACCACTGGGGATATTTGGAAGTTTTTGAAGTTGCAAGGAACAAATATATTTATTGATTTGAATAATTATTATATTAAAGAGTCAGATAAAATTTTAGGTATTTTGTGTTACGGAATTAATAATTGAATGGCGAAGCGCTGCTGCAAAAGCATATCGCGAAGGGCTGCTGCAAGCATATCGCATTGGCGCTGCTGCTCAGTGCAGCCGGGGAATAAATTCCCCGTCTAATAGCCAAAGTCCACTAAAAGTGGACTGTTAGGTTACATATAATACTCTAGGCAATGATTGTTAACCTGATTTATAATGTTATATTTAACACGTAGTCGGATTTATCCGACTTAAGCTATTAGACGGGGGTTTCTAACCCCCGGCTCGCGATTGTCGTAGCTCTTAACCCCTGACCCGTCAACCGTCAACCGTCAACACCATTAACGCCTTCGCCAAATCTTGATGGTACCATTCCCATTCCCAGATGCTAAGGTACGGCCATCCGGGCTGAAGGCTACTGACCTAACCGTACTTGAATGTCCCGTGAGGGTTTTCTCTAATGAAAATGAAGGTGAACTGGTAATGACACTTATAGGATTATTGGGAAACAAACCATAACGCATACAACTATAAATTTGAGTTCCCATTAATCCTATAGCACTTGCGCACTGTACAAATTCACCATGATGTGCGTCAATGAAAATCCGCTGTATGCTTCTCAATGCACAACTTCGGGGTGCAACCGAGGGAGGGTCGGCTAAGTATGTCAGTACTGAAAAAGAGTATAGATTAATTACAGAGGAGTTAATCAGTGAGTGAAGAACAGGATTATGTTCGTGTAGTCAAAGGAGAAAAGTTCTACCGAGTCATCGACTGTGAGGGTGCCTTGGTGTCGTGGTTTAGTGGGTTGGAGATAGTTGCTAATTTTTCTAATCCATCACCCCGTGAAATAGATGGATTTGCTAATGGAGAGTTTGAATTAGCTTTGAATGTGATCAACGACATCCCCTGGTTTTGCTTCAGAATCTTGAGCCCGTCACATTCCAAAGGGTTTGGAAGAAAAGAGTACCGTGAAGTTTTACCCTGGCAAGAGTGTCCGTTCCATGCGTCGAGGATTGACCCGCCATTTCTCCAAAGGATAAAAGAACTTGCTCTTCAGGCTGAGGAAAATAAGGAACTCCGTGTCGCCACCAACGTAATTTTACTTGATTTCCCATCTAACACAGTTTTATCGTTGCGAAGGTTTACCTTGTCACCCTTCTTTACTCGCAAGCTGTTTACAGCCGTCCTGGATACCAAAGCAGCCCATACTTCTGAGAGTTATGATCTGGCTGTATCAGAAGTTCTTGCGCGGTATCCGGTTGATTCTATTGGGGAATCATCCCGCGTTAGGTGCAAATCGGGAGACTAAGAATGGAAACAGGTTTAGTTATAGGGTATCTCAAGCAATATCCAGAAATATGTATGAGGTGCAAAAACTTGACTGAGTTTGAACTAGCTGATTATTTGGTGGCGCTGCTAGTTGAATCAGAACCTGACTTATTCGTTAGGCAAGAGCTTTTGAGGTTGTCACTGGCAAGGGTTGACTGGGCATATGTCAAAAATTGGGTAGTTTAAAACAGTTTTACCGCTTGCCAACTTTTGTGGAGTGCTACTAGCTGACCTTCCTGGTTACAGGGTTGGCGAGTTGGCTTTTTGATGTAAGGCATATCCTAGTAAACTGACATGGGAACAGTAGGAATTGATAGCGGAAGATTTTCCATCAGCCAAATTTGGTGGTCGTCCACGTAAAGTGGCAATATATGCGGTTGTAAATGTGATTCTGTATGTGTTGTGCCAGGGATGTACATGGCGAGCATTACCAGGAGATTTTCGCCATTTTCAAAAGACTGGCATAATTAATTATTTATGCAGGTGTGGGAAGAAGCTTAGGGTTTTCCCTATGTGGTGATTTTACATTGGACATTAATTAATTTTTATTAATGTTACTAAATATACTTTTATTTATTGGTTTACAGTAAATAATCAATACCTAAATCAAACTCATTTGTTAAAAGTCAAACAAATCTAGAAATAATCAAGCTCTTAGCCATATTCTGTCATCTTACAAACTGAGGTTTTGTACTATTTGTTTCTCACGGCACTGTCGCTAAATTTACCCCAATTAGGAAAATAACGAGGTACAAAAATGACTGGCAGCAAAAGAATTGAAATTCGCAAATTAGATTCAATGACTGTAGGCATGGTTTCATTTTATTCTGTAGCCGACAGTAATCAAACTGCCTTAGTTCATATTGCTGGTAATTTTATAGATAATATGTTTGTCCACAGACATCAAACAGATCAGTTATTAGTAGTGAAGGGACAGATTTTAATAACTACTCTGCACAACCGGGAATATCAATATACATTTTTGAGTGAAAAAGACCCAAAAATTATTACAATTCCTCCGGGGGTATTGCATGGTGCAATTAATCTTAGTGAAGAACCTTGTATAGTTGTTAATGCTGTTTTACAGCACGGGCAAACCAATGAAAAAGATTATCGTCCCGTGAAACCTCCTTTACCATACAATATAGATTGGGCTAAAAAATTATTTAGAGAACATAGTTTTTCTAATTGATTTTAGGACTTACGCAACTGGCACAGGTAATCTGCTTACAGCAGCGTTTCGCTATCGCCGAGAATTGGTTGGGGCTATAGGAAAGCTAAATCATTAGATGGTCCCTCCAGTCCAATTCGCTTGCAAGCATCACGTAAAATCTTATCCGCCATGAACCGAGTCAACCTTTCGGTCACACCGTGCATACCAGGAAACATCATCTCTCCTAAGAATTGGTACTCAGAAAGTATTATTTTGTGTAATAGGTTATATGCTGCGCGATCGCACACCCTATTTTCATGGAAAGTGAGTTAAAGGAAGTTTAGTGTGTTTAATTAAAGATTGTGGGTGTGGATTAATAACGCTTTTGCCACAGTTTGATGGTGTTATCCAAACTCCCAGAGGCTAAGGTGCGACCATCTGGGCTGAAGGCTACTGAAGTAACTGTATGTGAATGTCCGGTGAGGGTGGCGATTGACCTCCCCGTGGCGACATCCCACAGTTTTATGTCTTCATCCCAACTCCCAGAGGCTAAGATGCGACCATCCGGGCTGAAGGCTACTGAATCAACCGACCCTGAATGTCCTGAGAGGGTATATTCTAACTCCCATGATGTTAGTGATTTTTGTGCTTGATAAGCAGTTACATACTCAATTGGTTGTGGCTTGTTCATGATAGTTTACTACTAATGACACTGATTGATCCCCCCAAACCCCCTTAAAAAGCTATTCATTACCCACATTTTTCTTAACAATCTTGAAACATTTATGTGGCCACGGTTTCAACGCTTGAAAATTTCCCTACTCTTGACAAAATGTACCTTATTCTTCTTGATAAAACCCTTATTTTCTTGAGAATCATCAACGGAGGATTAAGGTTTGGGGGTTTGCGAGCGATCGCTCTCACGAATGTTAAGAAAGATCCGGGTAATGGATAGCTTAAAAAGGGGGGCTAAATTTTTAACAAAAGGGTGATTTAGGGGGATATGAAAATATTTGATACATCATGAGAGACTTTTAAAACATCCTCTTACAGTAGCGCTTCGCTATCGCTTTACAGCAGCGCTTCGCACCGTGAAGATAACCAAATACATGATCTTTGAGTCACACAGATACCCGACTTCTGGGCAAGTTATATGAGATGATGCCAATTATGTAAGAAGTCGGGGATCTTACGCCCCTGAAATTTTTGATGGGGATTTTCCCCATACCCCTAAAGGTGCGATCGCGAAGCGCTGCTGCAAGCATATCGCATTGGCGCTGCTGCTCAGTGCATCCGGGGAATAAATTCCCCGTCTAATAGCGAAAGTCCACTAAAAGTGGACTGTTAGGTTACATATAATACTCTAGGCAATGATTGTTAACCTGATTTATAATGTTATCTCTAACACCCAGTCGGATTTATCCGACTTAAGCTATTAGACGGGGGTTTCTAACCCCCGGTTCCCGATTGTCGTAGCTCTTAAACCCTGACCCGTCAACAGTCAACAGTCAACGGTTCGACTCCGCTCACCGACCACCGTCAACACCATTAACGCCCCCGCCAAATCTTGATGGTACCCACCATTCCAGATGCTAATGTGCGACCATCCGGGCTGAAGGCTACTGAATTAATATGACTTGAATTGAGAGTAGCGATTTCTCGCCGGGTGGCGACATCCCACAGTTTGATGGTTCCATCCCTACTCCCAGCGGCTAAGGTTTTACCATCCGGGCTGAACACTGGTAAATATCCTTCCAGTGTGTCGATTTCTCTCCCGGTGGCGACATCCCACAGTTTGATGGTTTCATCCCTACTCCCAGCGGCTAAGGTTTTACCATCCGGGCTGAACACTGCTGAACCTCCCGTGAATGTGGCGATTTCTCTCCCGGTGGCGACATCCCACAGTTTGATGGTTTCATCCCCACTCCCAGAGGCTAAGGTACGACCATCCGGGCTGAACACTGCTGAACCTCCCGTGAGGGTGGCGATTTCTCGCCGGGTGGCGACATCCCACAGTTTGATGGTTTCATCCCCACTCCCAAAGGCTAAGGTACGACCATCCGGGCTGAACACTGGTGAATGTCCGGTGAGGGTGGCGATTTCTCTCCCCGTGGCGACATCCCACAGTTTGATGGTGCTATCCCTACCCCCAAGTGAGGCTAAGGTAAGACCATCCGGGCTGAAGGCTACTGAATTAACCAACGATGAATGTCCTTCCAGGGTCTTGGCTAAGGTAGGATTAACCCAGGTAACTACAGTGGCGATGGTTTGTAAGTTGGGTATCCTTTCCAGGGAAATACCCTGCTGGTACATATCCACTAAGTCCGCCTGACCATAAATACCAATCACAAATCCCCACTCATTGAGGATGGGACCACCAGTTAACCCCGGTCGGCCTTGACCTTCTAGTTGCAGGTTATACTCTCCCCCTTGGTCTGGTCTCTTTTTACCTGGATGTAAAAAATAAGGACGTTCATGAGGATTACTCTGACCGGGTATGGGATAACCTGCGGTGTATACCGTCGCCCCTGTGGGGACTGCGCTGGCATCTCCCACCAGGGCAGTGTCATAATTATTCTTGCTGGTGAATTGCAATAGACCTAAATCTAAGTTGCCTAAACGCTCCCTAAGTACGGACTGGTGTCGTTGACCGTCGGGGGTGGTGAGTATGACCGTCTGGTGTGGGGCTATGAGATGATGGGACGTGAGGACGGTATAGGTGTCACCCCGGCGATTAATAATTACCCCCGAACCCAGTGCTGTTTCCAGGCGCACGGTGATTTTTTGAGACCTGTCATTAACTAGCACATTCACCGGGGTAACAGTTTCTGCTGTGACTGTACTTTGTTGCCACAGTTTGATGGTGTTATCGTCACTCCCAGAAGCTAAGGTGCGACCATCCGGGCTGAATGCTACTGAATTAACCCCATCTGAATGTCCAGTGAGGGTGGCCATTTCCCGCCGTGTGGCTACATCCCACAGTCTGATACCATCACTACTCCCAGAAGCTAAGGTGCGACCATCCGGGCTGAAGGCTACTGACAAAACCCCATTAATTGAATGTCCGGTGAGAGTGGCGATTTCCCGCCGTGTGGCTACATCCCACAGTTTGATGGTGTTATCCGCACTCCCAGAAGCTAAGATTTTACCATCCCGGCTGAAGGCCAGTGAATTAACGTCAGTATATCTGAATGTTGTAGAATGTCCTTCTAATGTGGCGATTTCTCTCCCGGTGGCGACATCCCACACTTGGATGGTTCCATCAAAACTCCCACTCCCGGAAGCTAAGGTTTTACCATCCGGGCTAAAGGCTATTGAATAAACAGATTCTGATTGTCCGGTGAGAGTAGCGATTTCCCGCCGGGTGGCGACATCCCACAGTTTGATGATTCGCCCACTCCCAGAGGCTAAGATTTTACCATCCGGGCTGAACACTGGTGAATATCCGGTGAGGGTGGCGATTTCTCTCCCGGTGGCGATATCCCACAGTCTGATGATACCATCCCCACTCCCAGAAGCTAAGGTGCGACCATCCGGGCTGAACACTGGTGAATATCCGGTGAGGGTGGCGATTTCCCTCCCCGTGGCGACATCCCACAGTTTGATGGTGTCATCCCAACTCCCAGAGGCTAAAGTTTTACCATCGGGGCTGAAGGCTACTGAAGTAACCGCACCTGAATGTCCGGTGATGGTTTTAACTAGGCTCGAACTTGACCAGGTAACCACCCGCGCCCGTCGGGAGAGGTCAGGGATTTTCTCTATGGAGATACCTAGCACACCTTCTTTTATTGTGGAACCCAGTTCCGCTTTACCATAAATACCAATGACAAACCCCCGCTGGTCAAAAATTGGACCCCCACTGACTCCCGGTTGGGGTTTACCAGACATAATTAAGTCGTATCCCTCCTTTTCTCCCTGACTGCGGGATGTCAGTTGATCTTCTGTAAACCTATACTGTCTAGGATTAGGGTTGGCGGGAAACCCAGCATAATATAGGGGGGAACCATTGTTCACTGTCCGGGAATCTGCTACGGATGCCAGTCTATACTCTTTAGGGCTGGTAAAACTAATGATGGCTAAATCTAATCCTGGTAGGCGCTCAATTTGGTTAATGGTGTGGCTCTCCCTATCCCCAGTAATTACCCGATAGTCCCCTGACTTTGCTACAACATGAAAGGCAGTGAGGACGGTATACACATTACCTTGGCGATTAATTATTACCCCAGAACCCTTACCATCCAAGCCGGCGATGTTGACGGTGACTTGTCGGGCAATGTTGTTAATTTCTGCTGCTGTTAGCCTTGGTATTTGTACGGAATTAACAGCTAACACTGGTTGTA
The DNA here is from genome assembly GCF_028331085.1 of Anabaena sp. CS-542/02. NCBI lineage: Bacteria > Bacillati > Cyanobacteriota > Cyanophyceae > Nostocales > Nostocaceae > Anabaena > Anabaena sp. CS-542/02. The sequence continues at coordinate 11,000 of NZ_JAQMTM010000041.1, read as the reverse complement.
AATGCACTACTACCGCTGTGGTAGCGCCTAAAATTACTGCTAGTTCTGGGGTAACTCTCATGGGTAATCCATCACTTTTGGGTCACGGGGTAGGGGAAAAATCACTGATGGGGATAACCCAGCTTTGTTGACTAATAGCGGTTACTTCCTGGGGGTTAACAGAGGAGCGATTGGTAAATACATAGGGATTATTCCCAATGGGAGAGGCGGTAGGGTATGGATTACCCCAAACACCCCAGGAGTGATGGCGGCGCTGACTGTAACCAGTTGGTTGTTTTTTTACCGACTGTTGTGTACGCCTCTCAAGAGTTTTAGTTTACCAAATCCGGTCTGACTGCGGTTCGGGTTGTCGCGGATTATAATTGTCACTAGGAGTAGCAGGATTAGAAACAGACAAGTGAGCGTTAATAATATCTTCCATGCTCACCCTGACAACCCCATCAGTATTGTCCTTGATTTCTACCCTACCGGCATCATTACCACTAAGATAAACTTCCCCACCGGAGGCACTAGTACGGGTATTTAATAGCTCATCTAGTAACTTGTGGGGATGTTGGCCGTTGGTGACTGTCAGTAAAAGATTATGATTGTTACAGCCTCGTTCACCGGAACCTAAACCGCAGATGACAGGTTGATTATTTAACCTTCCCAGTGACAGGTATTGGAGTTTACCTTGACCATTCAATGTGTTAAACCGTTGAGATACAGCCTGACAACGGTTTAGGGGTGTCCAGGTGTCGTTTACTCTACTGCTCGCAGTCCAGTTAATAATGGGTATATTTCCAGTATTGTGGCGTACTACGGTGGTGGGACGAGCGACATTACCCTGTTTATTCCACCTAGCACCACAGAAAAACTCCAGGGTTTGGGCTGCTGTGGGTTGGCTATTAATCACAGAGACACTAGATATACTCAAGGCTGCAGCTAGGGCTGTTAAGGGTGCTGTTAAGTATTTTTTCATCACAGGGATATTAAAGTTGTCAAAGAAAATTTTAGATAATATTCTTGAATATTTGGGCTATTGGTAGCAATATTAGCCAATTAAGGCTAATGTAACACTATTCCCCACCCATGTAAATAATTAACTGCTAATTTTTAACCTTGGGATTAGGGACTAGTTGACGGTTGACTGTTGACTGTTAACTGTTGACTGTTGACGGTGGTCGGTGAGCGGAGTCGAACCGTTGACTGTTGACTGTTGACGGTAGGGTATTCTAGGTAACCCACTAGTCCACTTGTAGTGGACTTTAGCTTTGAGACGGGGGTTTCTAACCCCCGGATCTCTGTGTAGCATCAAAGGGAATTTTTCAACCCAGAGCGATCGCCTTACAGCAGCGCGATCGCCCTTTGGAAATAGTTTAATGAGGTTTGACCCCACCCCCAACCCCTCCCCTTACAAAGGGAGGGGAGTATATGGAATGGCTTACAGCAGCGCGATCGCCCCGTGAAGATGATCAAATACATGATCTTCGAGTCACACAGATCCCCGACTTCTGGGCAAATTATATGAGATGATGCCAATTATGTAAGAAGTCGGGTATCTTACGCTCCAATAATTATGATCAAAAGTCCATTGCGTTATCCAGGTGGGAAGTCAAAAGCTATTAAGGAAATAGCAGCACACTTACCAGAAAGCTTTTCAGAATTTCGAGAACCTTTTGTGGGTGGTGGTTCTGTATTTATATACTTAAAGCAAAAATATCCCCATCTGAAAATTTGGATTAATGATTTAAACCGCGAGTTATATCTGTTTTGGAAATATGCAAAATCCGATTTACCCCGTCTGTTAACAGAAATCCGTCACATTAAGCAGACATATACAGATGGTAAAATCCTTTTTGCAGAACTAACCAGTATAGACACCAATAACTTATCTGACTTTGACAGGGCAGTACGCTTTTTTGTTCTCAATAGAATTACATTTTCTGGTACTGTAGAATCTGGGGGGTTTTCTGAACAAGCTTTTCATAAACGCTTTACTCACTCTTCCATAGACCGCCTAGAAAAGTTAAGGGAGATTTTAACAGATGATGTCAAAATTACTAACTTGGATTATGGTGACTTATTGAAAGCAGAGGGTAAAAATGTATTTATATTTTTAGACCCGCCTTATTTTACTGCTACCAAATCCAGGTTATATGGTAAAGATGGTGATTTGCACACCTGTTTTAATCATCAAAGGTTTGGGGAAGTGGTCAGAGGATGCGCTCACCCTTGGTTAATCACTTACGATGATTCCCCTCAAATCAGAGAAAACTTTCCAGACTCTTACCTGTTTGAGTGGGAATTACAATATGGTATGAACAATTACAAGCAGGGTAGGGCAGCCAAGGGTAAGGAGTTATTCATTAAAAACTACTAAATGGCTCAGGTCGGATTTGAACCAACGACCCCAGGCTTATGAGTCCCGTGCTCTAACCAACTGAGCTACTGAGCCATGCTTATTCATCGTTTATTAGCATAGCATAGAATTTTGGGGATGGCTAGTGTTTTGTCATATTAATTTTTTTTCTATTTTTTTTAACTCGCTGGATACTGCTTTAACACCTGCTGTAAATATTGTCCCGTATAAGAAATAGGATTGGTTGCAACTTCTTCGGGTGTCCCCACCGCAATGATTTCGCCGCCTTGATCCCCACCTTCTGGACCTAAATCAATTACCCAGTCAGCGCAACGAATCACATCTAAATTGTGTTCAATCACTAAGATGGAGTTCCCCTTGTCAACTAACCTTTGCAATACATCCAATAATTTATGGACATCATAAAAAGATAATCCGGTGGTGGGTTCATCTATGAGATACAGGGTTTTACCTGTAGCGCGGCGAGATAGTTCTGTGGCTAATTTCACCCGTTGGGCTTCCCCACCAGATAAGGTGGTAGCAGGTTGTCCGAGTTTGATGTAACCTAAACCGACATCATATAAAGTTTGCAATCGGGTAAAAGCTTTGGGGATGTTCTGGAAAAACTCTAAACTTTCCTCAACGGTCATATTCAGCACGTCTGCTATAGATTTATCTTTGTATTTCACCTGTAAGGTTTCCCGGTTGTATCTTGCGCCTTTGCAAACTTCGCACTGTACATACACATCCGGGAGAAAGTTCATTTCAATGACATTGACACCCTGACCGCTACAAGCTTCACAACGCCCACCTTTGACATTAAAAGAAAATTGTCCGGGTTTGTATCCCCTGGCCTTGGCTTCCACTGTTTGGGAAAATACATCTCGAATTGCATCGAAAATACCTGTATAGGTAGCGGGGTTGGAGCGTGGTGTACGTCCTATGGGTGACTGGTCGATGACAATGGCTTTATCTACTGCATTTAATCCCTGAATTTCTTGTAAGTGTTTGGGTAGGGGGACTTTCTTTGTTAAATGATGTTGTAGTGAGGGATAAAGTAATTCGTTAATCAGGGTAGATTTCCCGGAACCAGAAACACCGGTGACGGAGACCAGTTTACCTAGGGGAATTTCTACATCGATATTTTTTAAGTTATTGCGATGGGCGTTTTTAATTACTAAACTGCGTCCGTTCCCCTGTCTTCGTTGCGCTGGGGTGGTGATTACTCGTCTCCCCGATAAGTAAGCACCTGTTAAAGAGTCTTCCGCTGCGAGTAGGGTTTCTAGGTCTCCTTGAGAGGTAATATTTCCGCCGTGGATTCCTGCACCTGGTCCAATATCAACGATATGATCAGCAGCGCGGATGGTTTCTTCGTCATGCTCTACGACGATGAGGGTGTTACCTAACTCGCGTAATTTGGTTAAAGTTTTGAGTAAGCGGCCGTTGTCTCGTTGATGTAAACCAATGCTGGGTTCATCTAAAACATAGAGTACCCCTGTTAAACCAGAACCTATCTGTGTGGCTAAACGAATGCGTTGGGCTTCCCCACCGGAAAGGGTCATGGCGGGACGGTCAAGGGTGAGATAATCTAAGCCAACATCTAGTAAGAATTGCAATCTGGCTTTGATTTCTCTTAAAACTAAGTCGGCAATTTGCAACTGGCGATAGCTTAATTTTAACTGATCAATTCTGGTTTGGCAATCCCGAATCGAAACCCCGGTTAAGTCTAAAATACCATATTGTCCCAAGCGTACCGCTAAAGCTTCGGGTTTTAAGCGTTTTCCTCCACAAACCTCACAGGGTTGGTCAATGAGATATTGTTCTAATTTCTGCTTAATTAAGTCTGACCCCCCCTCGTATTGCCGTTGTAAAATGGGGATTACACCTTTAAAATTCTGCTTTGTTTCTTGATTTTCGCCATAGAGCAAAATTTGCTGTTGTTCTGCTGTTAGCTGACTCCACTTGGTTTGGAGTTCAAACCCCGTAGCTTGTCCTACACTATAAAGCAAATCTAGATAATAGGAGTTTTCTTTTTCCGACCAGGGGGCGATCGCCGCATAAATTGGCGATTCCGGGTCAGGTATAATCAAATCTGGGGTAAATGTTTTTAAACTGCCTATGCCGTGACAATGGGGACAAGCGCCATAAGGGGAGTTAAAGGAGAATAACCGCGGCGATAATTCTTCCATTACCGCCCCATGGACTGGACAAGCGAAGTTTTCTGAAAATACTAATTCTTCTTCTTGCTCCTCGCTGTGGCTGACCAGGATGTTGGCAATACCACCTGACTGTTTAAGGCACGTAGAAAGAGAATCTACCAAACGCTCTTGAATAGCGTCTTTTTTCACTAAGCGGTCAATGACAACTTCTATAGTATGAGTAATATTTTTATCTAGTTCTATGGAGTCGGACAGTTCCCGCACTTCCCCATCTACACGCACCCGCACAAAACCTTGAGCAGCGAGACTCGATAACAGCTTGCGGTGAGTCCCTTTTTTCCCCCGCACTACGGGGGCGAGAATTTGAAACCGGGTGCGGTCTGGTAATTCCAAAATGCGATCGCACATCTGGTCAATGGTCTGAGGTGCAATGGAGCGCCCGCATATGGGACAATGGGGTTCACCAGCGCGACCAAACAAGAGCCGTAAATAATCGTAAATTTCCGTGACTGTCCCCACGGTGGAACGGGGGTTATGGGAAGTAGATTTTTGGTCAATGGAAATGGCCGGACTTAACCCCTCGATGGCTTCTACATCCGGTTTATCTAATTGACCTAAAAACTGCCGTGCGTAGGCGCTCAGGGACTCTACATAACGCCGTTGACCTTCGGCGAAAATGGTATCAAAGGCTAAGGAAGATTTACCGGAACCAGAAACACCAGTAAATACAATCAGGCGATCGCGTGGTAATTCCAAGTCTATATTTTTGAGATTATGCTGTCTAGCACCCCGAATGCGGATAGTATTCTGGCTGTTGTCGTGAGCGTGAGGAAGATGGCCATTTAAGCATGGGGTGTGATCTAACATATGGGCGGGGTAAAAGTCCACTAGTAATAATTCTTAATAATACTATCTTGACAACGGTTATATTAGAACTTACGTACTATCGTTTGATTATACCACTGGACAATATCCAACGTCACTATTACCAGTCCCAAATCTGCATCTACCCAAAGTAATACTTATCAATTGTTAAGGAAGGAAATTTTCTGGGGATCATCAGGTACTATTCTATGCTGAATATAGACCAGGAAATCAAACTTAAAATAAACATTAAAAATGTTTCTATACTAGAGTAAATCTGTTAGTGTTTCATGGAGACAGCATAGAAAGTTAACAGAAGGTTAATAATGTATTCCTGTTGCGGTTGTGGAGAAAAATCATTAGAAAACTATCCTGTCAGAACTGTTAAAAACTCCCTAATTGTAGAAGTAAATTCACCGATGAGATTTTCGGGTAATTTGTCGTTAGTTCAGAAGTCTTGCTGACGATAAACCCATAGAGTTAGCAAAATAATTTAGCAATGGAGTTTGATATGACTTTAGCAAGTCCCGCACAAATGCAGCCTTTAGCCGCGGAAGAACTGGAGAAAATAAACGCTTACTGGCGTGCTGCTAACTATCTTTCCGTTGGACAAATATATCTGTTCGATAATCCCCTACTGCGAGAGCCTTTAAAATCTGAACACGTTAAACCCAGACTATTAGGACACTGGGGAACAACACCAGGGCTGAACTTTATTTATGTTCATCTCAACCGGGTAATTAAAAAGTATGACCTGAATATGATTTATATCGCAGGTCCTGGTCATGGAGGACCGGGACTAGTAGCTAATACTTACCTGGAAGGGACATACAGCGAATACTACCCCAACATTTCCCAGGATGTAGAGGGAATGAAGAAACTGTTTAAACAGTTCTCTTTTCCCGGTGGTATTCCTAGCCACGTTGCACCAGAAACCCCTGGTTCAATTCACGAGGGTGGAGAATTGGGTTATGCTCTGGTTCATGCCTATGGTGCTGCTTTTGACAACCCTGATTTAATCGTGGCGGCGGTTGTGGGTGATGGAGAGGCGGAAACAGGAGCTTTAGCTACCAGTTGGCATTCTAATAAGTTTCTTAACCCTGTCAATGATGGCGCAGTGCTGCCTATATTACACCTCAATGGCTATAAAATAGCTAACCCCACGGTTTTGGCTAGGTTGAGTCATGAAGAATTAGAAAACCTATTTTTAGGTTATGGTTATAAACCTTACTTTGTAGAAGGTCGAGATCCCGCGGATGTACACCAGCAAATGGCGGCAATTTTAGAAACTGCGATCGCCGAAATTCACAGCATCCAAAGAGAAGCTAGGGTACATGGTTATAGCCAGACTAGCAAACGTCCCCAGTGGCCGATGATTATCCTGAGAACCCCCAAAGGTTGGACAGGACCCAAAGAAGTAGACGGGAAAAAAACCGAAGACTATTGGCGATCGCATCAAGTACCCTTTGGTAACGTAGTCGGGAATCCAGAACACCTGAAATTACTAGAAGACTGGATGAAGAGTTACAAACCCGAAGAACTCTTCGATGCTAACGGTAAACTCATCCCCGAACTAGCAGAACTAGCACCCCAAGGACAACGACGCATGGGGGACAATCCCCACACCAACGGCGGTATTCTCCTACGGGACTTGAAAATGCCCGACTTCCCAGACTATGCTGTTCATATCAGCAAACCAGGGACAACTTATGCCGAAGCTACCAAAGTAACCGGAGAGTTCCTGCGGGACGTAATGAAACTCAACGCAGAAAGCCGCAACTTTCGGGTATTTGGCCCTGACGAAACCGCCTCAAATCGACTGGGTGCGGTGCTGGAAGTGACAGATAGGACGTGGGTAGCGGATATCCTCCCAGAAGACGAGAAACTGTCCCCCAATGGTCGGGTGATGGAGGTGCTCAGTGAAACCAATTGTCAAGGCTGGTTAGAAGGATACCTGCTTACAGGTCGTCATGGCTTCTTCTCCTGCTATGAGGCGTTTATCCACATCATCGACTCGATGTTTAACCAGCACGCCAAATGGCTCAAGACTACTAATCATATTCCCTGGCGGCGACCCATTGCATCCCTCAACTATTTACTCACCTCTCACGTTTGGCGACAAGACCATAACGGATTCTCTCACCAAGACCCTGGTTTTATCGACCATGTACTTAACAAAAAAGCCGAGATTATCCGCGTCTATCTTCCCCCCGATGCTAATACTCTGCTGTCGGTAACAGACCATTGCTTAAGAAGTCGCCAATATGTCAATGTCATAGTTGCTGGAAAACAGCCATCATTGCAATACTTAGACATGGACGCTGCTATTAAGCATTGTACCAAAGGCCTGAGTATTTGGGAATGGGCTAGCAATGATCAAGGGAGTGAACCAGATGTAGTTATGGCTTGTGCTGGGGATGTTCCCACCTTAGAAACCTTAGCCGCAGTTGATATTCTGCGTCAGTACTTCCCAGAATTAAAGGTGCGGGTGGTCAACATCATCAACTTGATGAAACTACAACCACAAACTGAGCATCCCCACGGTTTAAGCGGTAAAGAATTTGATATAATTTTTACCACTGATAAACCAATTATCTTTGCTTTCCATGGTTATCCTTGGTTAATCCATCGCCTCACCTATCGCCACACCAACCACAAAAACTTACACGTGCGCGGTTATAAGGAAGAGGGAACCACTACCACCCCCTTTGATATGGTTGTGCTCAATGACCTTGACCGCTTCCACTTGGTGATGGACGTAATTGACCGCGTGCCAAAACTAGGTTATAAAGCTGCTTATGTGAAACAGATGTTAGAAGATAAGCTGATTGAACATAAGCAATACATTCAGGAACACGGCGAAGATATGCCGGAAATTCGCGATTGGAAGTGGCCTTATTAAGCTAATCACTAGGGTGGGTAAGCCATGAGCAACCCACCCTTAATTTATTGTAACTATTTGACGTACTTCACCGCCCTAAAAGTGCGGTGATTACTTAAAGTATAAGAACCCAGGCGATTACCTTCAGCACAACGCGATCGCCGCTTACGGTATTTAGTCACAACAATAGCCTCATCATGGGTTATACACAATCTTCATAATACAAATCATAAACCTCTAGTAAAATAGTGAATCTATAGGGTGAAAAAACATCATTTTTTTAGCAACGACAACATAATCTTCCATATATAGCGTTCGGTGGATTTATATATTAGAGGAATTTGATAGTGAGTAACACAAGTGTGAATCAAAACCAACTGGTTCATTACTCTTCAATAAAACCAGTTAATGTCAGAAGACTACCTGAAATTTTACTTCGCCGGCGCTTTTTTTGCTTAGGTATTTCCTGCATATTTATGTCAGTGACTGGCTACTTGGCTCTCAATATCAAACCGAATTATCAAAGCTCCATGCAGATATTGGTACAGTCCAATTTATACGAGGGAGTTAGAGTAAATAATAGTTCCTTAAGTACAAATAATGAATTAACCGGAGCCAACCCACCAGTATTTGATCACAGCTATCAGATAAAACTGATGGTGAGTTCTAAATTGATACAGAAAGCCGTAGATATTCTGCGTTCTGATTATCCAGATATTACCCTAGAAGATATTAAAGGCCACCATAGAAACAATCAAAAAACAGGTCTATTAGTCAAGCAATTACCAGTCATCTCTGGAGTTTATCAAGGTCATAGTCAAATATTGGAGGTTTCCTTTAGTGCTAATGACCCAGTAAAAACACAAAGAGTGTTGCAAGCTCTACAAACAGTTTATCAAGAGTATAATACACAGCAACAACAAGAACGACTTAAGCAAGGACTAAGTTTTGTCAGCGCACGCTTACCTCAGACCAAACAAGAGCTGAGTCAAGCTGAGAAAAAGTTAGAAGATTTCCGCAACCGGCATAATATACTTGACCCGGAAGTACAAAGTAAAATCCTGCTAGAATCTCTTGCTGATGTTGAAAAACAGCAACAAATTACCACTGCACAGATCAAAGATGTGCAAGCTCGGTACAATAACCTAGAACAAAAAATCGCTGACTTATCCCAGAAGGCCAAAATTGCTTCTCGTTTAAACCAATCAACTCGGTATCAATCCCTATTGGGTGCAGTTAAAAACACTGAACTAGCCATTGCTAGGGAGGAAATGCGCTATACAGAGGAGTCGCCAATCTTAGAAAGACTCAGACAGCAATATCAGAGTCAAAAAGCGCTGTTAGAGCAAGAAATGAAAGAATTGGTAGATGTCAAAGATATTAAAAGTGTTAGTGACACCAAAAAATTACCCTTGACACAAGGACAAACAGCAGAAGTTAATCCTACCCTGACGCAAGAATTTATTCAGGTGCAAACAGTCCTACAAGGACTAAAGGCTCATGAAAATAGTTTATCTGAATCCGAGAAACAACTCAAGTCCCAACTGAGCAAATACCCCAGCCTCATAGCTGAGTACAACCGCCTACTACCAGCAGTAGAAACTCAACGCAAGATACTTGAGCAATTAGTCCAGACCCAGCAGTATTTGGGATTAAAGATTTCTCAGGGAGGGTTTAATTGGCAAATCTTAGAGGAAGCAGGTTTGGGAACTTCCACAAGTGACCGCAGAAAAACACTTTTACTGGGGGGAGTTGTAGTCAGTCCCATTGCAGGTATTGCCCTCTCCCTGATTTGGGGAATCTTGAATTACACTATATATTCTGTCAAAGAATTACAGAAGCTGACGCAGCTGAGAATATTGGGGTCAGTGCCAAAATTGGCGCTCTCTAATGTCAAAAAGCGTTTACCTACCTGGTTTTGGCGCAAACAGGAAAATTTAGCTGTCCCTTTGTTAGAAAGTAGCACCTGGTTACCTAACCATGAAAGCATAAATGTAATATACCAAAACCTTCAAATATTCAAGCATCCTTACCCCTACAAGTCCCTGATGTTAACTTCAGCAATATCTAGAGAAGGTAAGACCACCTTGGCCCTGGGTCTAGCTGCAAGTGCTGCGCGAATGAACCGGCGCGTCTTATTGATTGACGCTAACTTGCAGTGTCCTCACATACACAAAAATTTGCAACTGTGTAATGACTGGGGACTATCTCTGTTATTAATCGATGACACAAATACCCAAGTCCAAGATTATATCCAACCCATTCACCCTTCTATTGATATTTTGACTGCTGGCCCCACACCGGAGGACACAATTCAATTGCTGAGTCACAACCGAATGGCAGAACTGCTAAAGTTGTTTGAGCAAACCTATGATTTAGTCCTCATCGATGCACCGCCGATTTTAGGCACCGTGGATGCCAGAATTTTGGCATCATACTGTCAAGCAATTGTCATGGTGGCGCGTATTGGTCAGGTGACTAGCAACCAGTTGAAGCAAGCTATAGAAGTTTTGAGCCAATTGAATTTACTGGGAATTATAGCTAACGATGTGAGTAATTCTGCTATATAAATCCTAGACAAGTCTAGACATTTATTTCTTACTTCAATGGGAGCGTGGGAGCGGTTATCCCTCAGTAAGCTTTCAAGGTTTAGCCAACCTCGATAAGTTAATTGCTGCGTTTAAATCCCTATCCATTGAATGACCACAACTTCCACAGTTGTAAATTCTTTCTTTTAGTGGCATATCTTGGATAT